>NZ_LZHR01000113.1:0-3607 GCF_001690675.1 Gilliamella sp. Occ4-3 | reverse complement strand
CGAATGAGAACCGGTATTCCTTGGCGAGATTTGCCAGAAGAGTTTGGTGAATGGAGCACTGTCTATAGGCGATTTAATTTGTGGTCTAAAAAAGGAATATTAGTTGATATTTTCAAACATTTATCACAACTAGCGGATTTTGAATGGGTGTTCCTAGATGGCTCGATTATCAGGGCTCATCAACATAGTACAGGCGCTGCAACGGAGTATTCCGAGCAAATAGGTCAGAGCTGTGGTGGTAATTCAACTAAAATTCATCTTGCGGTTGATAGTGGTGGTTTGCCTATTTGTTTTTAGCTTTCTGAAGGACAACGACATGATATCACTTATGCAGAAAACCTAGTTGAAAAGCTCGATGAAGTGAATACAGTGATAGCCGATAAAGGTTATGACAGCGAGCCTTTTCGGTGCTTTGTTCGTCAAAAAGGCGGACGAACGGTGATTGCTAAACGTAATTATGGTAAGGATATAGATAAAAGCAGTATGGATAGGTGCCTTTATCGCTATCGTCATTTAGTCGAGAATGCCTTTGCTAGAATCAAGCAATATCGTTCAATATCAACTAGATACGATAAGTTAGAAAGGAATTATGCCAGTATGGTATCACTGGCATTTATGTTAATGTGGCTGCCAATGTATTGTTGAGTAATTTATGTACAGCAAAGATCAACAGCCCCTAATAAATAAAACGATACAGGATTTGATAAAAAATGAAGAATTTCATCATGCTTTTTCATTATTAGAGTAATTAACAAATGTAGAAAAGATCGTATATCTAAATATTCATAGTTTTTATTTCTTTGCTACCTTATTGTAGAAAATCCGCTATTAGTTTTGAAGTATAATGATACAGAAAATAGTATATGAGCCGATACAATATAATTCATATTATCAAGGATAGAATTTAGACAAGTAACTAGTTTATATTACAATACTTTCAGATATTATGCTCCAGATAGGACGCTTTACCCAGTTGGACCTGATTGGTTTAGCTGTGGTGGAATTAACCTGCATCAGTATGCCGCTAATGGATTGACTTGTATTGCTCCGTGGGGTTGGAATTATGTACCTTCAAAAAGAAAGAAACCAGTTAATTTGCCTAGTATGAAAAAGGTTAAAATAGATATGGATCATATTTTTTAACGACATAGTATGCAGGAAAAGTAATATTAATAAGCGGAAAGAAAGATTTATTTCCTAAGAATATGTCTCCAAAACAAATTGAACGTGCTGTCAGAGAAGCATATTCTAATATTAAAGTCCTTAAATCTCAAGATGAACGAATTCTGGGACGAGGCACATCTGATAATATGATAATTGAAATTTGGGTAAATAAAGTTACTAAAAAAATTGAAACTGCTTATCCTAAAGGAGTCCTATAATGATTGATTTAATAATTAATCCTGATTCTATTCGTGTATCAAAAAGTGAAGTATCAACTCAAATATTTTCGGAAATATATTTCCAAATCGGAAATATATTTTTTCCAGACAAGAAATGGGATGATTTTACTGTCATTATATTAAATTGGTGGTTAAGAGAAGCTTGTAAAATTAAAAAAAATAATATAGCTAAAAAAAATAATGTAGCCCATTTTAGTTTTATGGATGGACCATTCTATTTTGAGGTTCATTTTGTTGGTGAAACCTGTAATATTGAATTTATAGATAATAGATATGATAAAAAGGAAGTAGTATATAGCGGTAAAATAGAATGCACCTATTTGTTTAACCTATTAAAGAAAAATGCAAATTTATTGATTCGAAATATACCTAGTGAAGCAGAAAAATTAAAAGATGTAATAGAGATAAAAAAAAGTTTAAAATTAATACAAAAACATGTGAAATATTTTTAAATTTAAATTTTTTAATAAAATTTTAGTTGTAGAATTTACTAGCGTTATTTACAGTAATTTGAGAAACTACTGTAATGAATATACATAAAAAAACAAAACTAACGCCTTATCACAGACAAGAGATATGGCGCTTATATCATAAAGAAAAAATAACGGTCACTGATTTGGCAAAACGCTTTATGGTCAGTCGGCCTACCATTTATAATGTACTAAAGAAAGCCCGATTGAAGCTTTTTGTGCCTTTAACCAGTAAGAATGAACGTTATAAAACCATTCGTTATGGAATTAAACGTCTGGTTAAAGTCGAAAAATCGATTGAAGATAAATTAAGACGGCAAGCTAAACGCTATAACAAAACCTATCCGGGAGAAATGCTACACGTTGATACCAAACGTTTACCTTTACTTAAAAATGAAACGAAACAGCGAACTAGAGAATATTTATTTGTCGGTATTGATGATTTTTCACGTGAGCTTTATGCGGGTATTTACCCTGATAAATCCCAATTTAGCGCAGCACAATTTTTACAAAACGATGTGTTAACCCAATGTCCTTATACTATTGAATGTGTTTATTCCGATAATGGACGTGAATATCAAGGCACCAGCGAACACTTATTTGTTAAAACGTGTAACAGCCACCGTATTAATCAAAAATTCACCAAACCCGCCTGCCCACAAACGAATGGGAAAGCCGAAAGAGTGATACGAACTTTGAATTGCGATGTGGCATAATCAGCATATATTTAGCGATTCAAAAGATAGAAAACAAAAACTGAAACGCTTTATTAATTTTTATAATACCGTTAAACCACATAAAGCGATTTCAGGGAAAACGCCTTATGAGTTTTTAGAGGGGTATTTACACGTTTTCCCCACAGCTGAAAGCTACATTCCCACAGTATTTCACCGTTTTCATCGGTAAGCTCTTCCGGACAGCCGTTCAGGTCGGTATGGAAGTAAATGACTCTTTCATCTTCGCAGCCTTTATCTATACGTGCCAGTGGTTCGTAGCTGTTCTGGTCGGTATAGATATACAGGCTGGTGGGGTGATTCTGTAACTATCCCCTAAAATAGTACAGCAAAAAAGTAGAAAATTATCTATGATAAAAGTAAAAGGGGATTTAATTATGAAAAAAATGACTGAACATCAAATCGTCGCTATTTTAAAAGAAGCTGAAGCAGGTATTCCTGTCAAGGAACTCTGCCGTAAATATGGCATGGGTAATTCAACTTTTTATAAATGGCGGGAAAAATACGGCGGAATGGAAACTTCGGATATCAAACGCTTAAAAGAGCTGGAGGCTGAAAACCGCAAACTTAAGCAGATGTTTGCCGAGCTGAGCTTAAAATCACAGCTTCAGGAAGAAATCATAAAAAAGCTTTAGTGCCCACAAAGGCACGTAAAACGTGGGCACAGCAACTACAACAAAATCATTCAGTTACTATTGCTATGAGTTGTGCCATTGTTGGCTTAAGCCGTTGTGCTTACTATTATCAACCTAAGTTACAGGATGATTCGGTGATTGTTTCGGTATTGAATGCTATCACAGACCGGCATTTACGCTGGGGCTTTCCTAAATGCTTTAATCGTATCAGAAAGCTCGGCTATCAATGGAACCATAAGCGTGTTTATCGGGTGTATTGTGAATTAAAGCTTAATCTCAGAGTAAAACGAAAAAAACGCATTCCTCCACGATGCCCGGAAAAGCTATTGGTGCCTAATAAACAAGGTGAATGTTGGTCAATGGAT
>NZ_LZHR01000112.1:0-12808 GCF_001690675.1 Gilliamella sp. Occ4-3 | reverse complement strand
TTAGATATAATGAAAAATATTAATAATCTATTAGATGAAAATCAGTTAGATGTCATTGCTGAAATTACTGTAGGGGATACTAAGAAACATAAAATTCTTTTTACTGCGGATGGAAAAATTGAACGCTTCGAATATGTAATAGAAATTTCCCGACAGGCACCTGATCTTCAGTTTTTCGAAGTAGAAGCATTTCGTCAGCGCATTAATAATGTAGATACATTTGTTATAACATCTAAAGAGAGTTCTTTTTCATTAGGTGCAACTGATTTATTAATTCAATACAAAGAAAGTCGTCGTAAAATATCTATCGGTATTATGTTTGCTAAGACAGTCCCTGAAGAGATGATAAAACAGGCAGAAACGATGGCATTAATCTATCTCGATCACCTATTAGGTGAATATGATTTTGCTGTTAGAGTAGAAGCTATTGAGTTTTTAAAGATAGATCAGAGTGCTACCACAATTCCTGCTAACCAATTTGTAACTATTTTTGATCGGTTATGGAAAGAAGATTTAAAACATACCGGTATATTTAATATTCAAGAAGATCAATGGATTGTATTTGAATTAACAGATCTTAAAATGTTAGTGCATCGTAATGAAGCGGCTAATTCTTTGTTAGGAAATGAAAATTATTGTTATGCACTTAATGTTATAGTTGATGTTGATAGTAAAGAGACACTTTCACTTGTTTATGAATTAGAAGATACTATTAATCTTGCTTTACGTGCTGATGAGAGGGGAATTCATTGCCAAAACAGTTTTAGTGAAGGTGTAAGAAATATGCTATGGTATGTAGGAAATAAACAGTCAGTACTCCAATTAGTTAAACAAATAACAAACCGATATAGTACATTATCAGTTAAAATTGAATGTGAGTTCGATCCTTTTTGGTTACAGTACTTACGCTGGGTTGAGTGTTATCAAGCATAAAAAGTATCTATGATTAATGGATACTTTTTTGCACAATAACTATTGTAGCAGGGGATGTTGAGATACTATTCTAAATTTTGTGTATTTACCTGTTAAAGGTGACGGTTTATATGGTTACCAAATTCTGTAATAAATGGACTCAATGCATTTTCCCTGTTTTGGATGGACAGAGCACATTTTTTAGAAGCTTGCTGTATTGCTGAAATAGATAACTTTTTAACCGATCGGTCGGGAAAACTTACTTTCATTAGGAAACCACAGCGCAAATGTTTTTCAGCTATATCGTTTAATACTAAATTAATCATCCAATAACTTAGGTTGATAATATTAAGAGCTCATGACAATTGGATTGATTTAGTGGCTTGTAGTTCTTTTGCCCATGTTTTTGTTCCTTGATGGGCATACATTCTTTTATGATTTCTTCCTGAAGCTGTGATTTTAAATTCAATTCGGCAATTATCTGTTTAAGTTTGTGATTTTCGGTCTCAAGTTCTTTTAAGCGTTTGATATCTGAACTTTCTACTCCACCGTATTTTTTCCGCTATTTATAAAAGTTAAATTACCCATATCATATTTTCGGTAGTGTAAATAGTTAGAGATGTAAAAGAGAGAGAACAAAAGCTTAAGCAATGCCTATTAAAAAGCCCTATATGTTTTTAGTGGGTTAATTTAATCATGAAATGTAAATGCCCCGATATTTTCTTACACAGATTATGTTTAGTATGATAGAAAATGATTTTAAAAAATGATATATGATTTTTAAATCACCAAGCAAAATTTTATTATCATCACTTCCCATCTTAGATATTGTGCAATTGCTTTTACGGGTGAAGCTAGATTCTATCACCCAATTCTTTTAGGTTTTAGTTTAAGTAAAAGTAACTGAAGGAGTTATTTTGTTTATCAGTCTCCCATTTTGCCAAAATAAATACCGATGCATAATTAGTTTATACTATCTTAAGTATGAACTATTGCTTCTTAGCTATACCTATAATTGCGATCTTTTCGTGTATATTTCAAACACGCTTTTCCATCGGGCATAAAATAAGTCCCATACTTAACTAGTCCACCTTCTTTAAAATGACAGATAAGTTCATAACCAAGCACCATTGAATCACTGCTTTCTTCTGCAATATTAACCTTAATTGATGCAAGCCTTGGTTCATAAAGAAGCAGTGTTTTCTCAATGGCTCTCATTAAAACATAAGCCGATGACGGTAAAGCTTGAAAGATCGTTGACATATCGGGTAACCCATAATCTGGCATGTGTTTTACAGCACCTGCTCGGCTATTTAAAATACGTTCAATATTATCCATTACGCTGATAATTGTCTGTTCATTTTCACTTACATCTTCAACGGCTATACCTGATTCAAAATAACCATAAAGTTGGTCGTATAATGAAGCACTCATTTATTTTTCTTCCACCAATTTTATTGTGTATTGACTTGCGATTATTTGACGTGGTTGAGTAATGTTTAAGTCTCCGCGTTTTAATACTAGTCGCCAGCTATTATCTTTTAAGTCTGGTTCTTTATAAAGCGCAGCAATACCTACTGCCTTAGCCTTTTTATCAAATGAAACATCAATAGAAATAGCGGTATCTGGCTTTAATACTATTTCTTTACTTTCAATCAATGAATCTTTTAGTTCATCGCTATCTTGATCAACTAACTCTTGATAAGCAACAGAATTAAAAACGTCAGCTTCTTTTAATTGATAAATTCGAATCACAACTGGCGAGGATCTCCCTTCATCATCCATATTTAGCTCAGCTCTTGCTGTAATATCTAGATGCAAAGTTCTTACATCCCATTTAAAAATAGAGTTGCTCAAATCAGTCGCTTTTTCTGAGACACTTTGCGCAATACCGCATCCTGTTAGACACATAGTTAATAAGATAGTAATGAATATATAAATTTTTTTCATATTTATTTCCTTTCTTTATATTATGCTGCATAACTAATGCCGTAATAGCAGCCTAAATTTACAGCGACTTCATCTTGAAGAGGTTCACCATCTACTGTTTTTTTAGTAAATGATGCAGTTTGCCCTAATCGGCTATTTTTAGATACCAATTGACTACGAGGTAAAAATTGGCGCTGAATATAGAGCGTCATTTTGGCATCCACTTGATATCCCAGATAAGCGCGTAATAGAGCCAATAAGTCATAGTATAATTGCCCACCAGGTAGTAAATCTGCAATCTGGCTTTCATGTTGTGGAGTAATTGCAATATGGACGGTTTGATTACATTCTCTAAAGCGAGATCCTAATATAGCACCACCATCTAAAGCAGCTTGTTCATGCCTTTTTCCCCCCAACTGTGCGGGGTTATCAATGGATTGCCAAACAGGATGAAACTCACTTACAACAACTTTTGCATCATTGACTAACACTCGCACTAACCCAACTATACCTTCGGCTGTACGTGTTTTTTGTGTAATTAAACCTAATAATGCTAAAAAACGAGATAGTGGTGTACCAATTTGTTTACTCGTTCCTTCGATACCAAATCCCGTTAATCCAAGTAAACATAGTGATATCGGATCTTTTCCGCCATCTAAAAAGCTTGCCGGATAATGATATTTCAACCAAATCCGATAAAATTGGGTTATTATTCGATGGTTAAATATATCTAAAAAGTCGGTCATGGCTTGATAGTTTTCTTCACGGCGAATAATATTATCAAGTAAGCCGAGTGGTAATACAGCATCAACACCATACAACCCTAAAAATCGAGTTCTAACTGTAGTTGGCCGATTAATATAAGGCGCTCTCTCTATATATTTCAATTCACTTGCCGGAAAAGACATATCGATAGATGGAGCAAAACGCAAAGGATCCGCTGTTGGGGTTTCGTGTTTACCCAACACAGGACCATCTGCATAAATTTGTTCAATTAACTGACAAAAACGATAAAAATTCATTTTTGGCAGGTTCTTTTCAAGAGCCTGCATTAAAGGACTGCTTTCGATGCTTTGCTGTGATTCCATACAATTTTATTTCCTGTTGGTAAAACTATAATCGCTAATTGCGTAAATAAGTTAACATCGGCATATAATGCAAAAAATTGGTGTAACAACTCACCAAAAAGCATCACATCACCATCACCTGTAAATTGGTAACTGTTAATTGTCACCTCAATTTCTATACCGCGTTGCAACATCCCTTTTTCAATACGTTTGATCATTCGATGAGAAACTTCTACTATTCCCTCTAAACGGCGGCGATTTAATTCGTTATCAGTCCAATCATATAAAGCAAGTGTTCCACGCAACACTTCCGCATTCATTAATGACAGATAATTAGGTGCTAAATGCGATAGCACCCGCCAATAAAAGCGATCTTCTGTTGGTGGATAACAAGGTAACGTTGGAGAGCATAAATTTCTCACTTTTGCGATAAAATTTTGCGAATGACACAGCTCATGAATTCGAGCATTGCGTAATGCTTTACGAGGTAACATGCCATTAGTACCAGTGATGCGTAATGATAAAGTTTCTGGCTCAAGCTCATCCTCTTTATCCCAAATCTTACCGCCCAAAATCAACCAAGTATCATGTAAACCCGATGCACCTTTACGAACTCGAGTATGATAATACCTTTCTGGAGCATCATGCCGTAACATACCACCTCGATGTTTAAAGCTCGTAAAAGGGACATAGTGGTAACGTCCATTACGAGTGATAGACTCGACATGCTCAACAGAATGAACCTCTACATGTCCACTTTGACGCAATAATGGACGAAGCAAATATTCACTTTCTAATTGATTAACAACAATAGGATCAGCTTCCATATCGAATAAATTAATGGCTGGTACACAATGCAAACGAATATTGCTATGGTCAAAAGGCATATCACTTGGCCAAGTTTGGTTAAGCAATAGTTCGATATCAATGTAATCACATTGTTCTGGAATAGCATGTTTCTCTAACCCATGCAAATCAACAAACATAAATTTTTCACGAAATGCAAAATACTCTAATAATAGTTGATACCCAGCAAAAGCATTATCAGGTTTTAGCCACAAACGCTCATCGTCACCAAAACCGACTGGGGTTATTTTACCTTGCAAATTTATGCGTTTTTCAGGTTGGGTTGCATAACGCAAGTATATTGAAGCTACCTGCTGTGTTAACGCATAATATAACGCTGATGCAATCGGTCCATCTGCATTTAAATATAATCGTAGTTGGGACAAGTCAAGTAGTTTAAGATCAGCTAACTCACCAAAACGGAGACGAAGAGTAATCATGCTTCGACCATCATAATTGATACCTATTTTTGCTTGACTGATTTTTATTGGTTGTAGCGTCACAGCTTGTGTCGTACGATATGGGCACTGTGTACCTGCCTGACCAAGTGGTTCTGTCTGTACTTGTAATCCTTTGGGAATCACTTCTGGGCAAGATAATGTCATATAATTTGGCGTTAATTCAATAATAGACAATGACGGAATTAACCGCAAATAGTGTGGCCAAAGTAGGCTTACTAAACTTTCAGTAAGTTCAGGTAAATCATCATCAATTTTTTGGCGTAGCCGCCCAGTTAGAAAAGCAAAGCCTTCAAATAATCGCTCCACATAAGGATCACGATCACCAACGCGATCTAAATTCAGTTGACTTGCTCTATCAGGATGAATTTTCGAAAATTCTTTTCCTGCATCTCGCAAGTAACGCATTTCTGATTCATAATAACGTAAAATTAAATCATCCATCGTTTATCTCTTTATTTTTTATATTATTTAGTCAGATTATTTTTTATCGTTGATAAAATTACATCACACTTAATGCCCTTGCTGGATCTAGATGAATTAGCTCTTGTTGTAATAACTCAACTAACTCTAACAAATGTGGCTTGATTATTTCTTTAGATTTCGTTTTTTGCTTGATTAATCGCAATAAACATCGCTTAACCTCAAACACCAATTCTTGCTCCCACTGTAATAATGTCAAGGATTGTTGTTGATTATTCAAACCAATAAATAGCTTTAATGCAATATCTTGCTTGCCAAGTTGCTCAGCAACTCTTGCCTGTGTATATTGCAATAAAAAGCGTTGTTTAGGGGAACGTAACAATGGCAAGTTTTGTAGCCAATAAAACGCTTTTTCTAAACTTTCGGCATGAGCTAGTTCTAAAGCTTGTTTTTCAATTTCATTCCAATCATCATCAGCAGATACTGCAATGGGTTGCATACTATCACCTTCATCTAAATGATGAATACGCGCATTATTTGCAATCCAATCTAATGTTTCATCATCAGCAAATGGCATACCATTTTCAAAAAAGAGGTGCTCAACACCATTTAACCGCTCTAACATCAACCCAATATCTGTTAAATAAATATCCGCCCATGATTGATAAGGCTGTCCCATTTTTTGTAACGACATTACCGTTGCCCGTTGCAAATCTAACCAAAAATGATTAGCGCTTTCCATAAAAGCAGCTTCAACACGTTCAAAAAGCTCTGACCATTGTTGTTGAAGAATTAAACGGCTAATATGCTGTTTAAGCTCTGTTCTTGGGGCTGGTAATCGTGTTTTTCCCCGATGATCAGCAGGAGGTAAATCAATAATCGTATCCCATCTTAGCACCCTTAAAAAGCGACCTGCGGCAAGATAACCATCAGGCTTTTCACGCAAAAAAGTCGCCATTTTACGGGCCAGATCGAGCAAATCACGTTGAGAACCAATCTTCATTCCAGTTATATTTTTAGGCGAATCTAATTGCGAAGAAGGTTCTGGGGCTACCGGAGTGGCTTGCGCAACATTGGGCGTTTTAGCAGGTTGACTTATACCACTATTAAAAAAGTGAACTAATGCTGATAAATCGGGCGAATCAATAGATTGATTAGGATCATCACTAACAAAAAGTTTTTGGCAACTATGATCAATTTGATTTAACGCAACAATAATACGCGTCAAGCAAAGTTCAGGTATAGGGCGTAATTGAGTAAGTTGATCAACAAATTTTGCATTAGCAAGCCATTCTACCGCATTTTTACGAATATTATGCCGTGAAGGGTAAATTGATGAACCAAATTTATTCAGTAACCCAGCTAACAGCTCAACGCCATCAGCAAAGCCATCCGCACCATCTACATATAAGCGTGCCAAACAATAATAAGTTGCAACACGAATATCTTTACTATTTTGTTTTAATATCGTTTCACTTTCAGTAATAATCAGTGGGTAATCAATCCCAGACAATTTTGCGATCTCTTCTTTAATTTCTTGGAATGTGTCGTGATAGGTTAAATCCTCTCCTGTAGGCTTGTCTGGTGTAATGGGTTGCAACCAGTCATTCCAACGTTGGT
This sequence comes from Gilliamella sp. Occ4-3, assembly GCF_001690675.1. Classification (NCBI taxonomy): domain Bacteria; kingdom Pseudomonadati; phylum Pseudomonadota; class Gammaproteobacteria; order Orbales; family Orbaceae; genus Gilliamella; species Gilliamella sp. Occ4-3. Next base: position 5,553 of record NZ_LZHR01000112.1, on the reverse strand, counting down.
TTAACTCCCTTGTCATAGATTGACTAGGGGTTTGTTGCCCTAAAAAACGGCTTAATAATTGGCTAAACATAATAATAATCCAATATTTTAATTAATTGTTATTCAAATACCGTTTTCGGTAAAGTAAAATTACGTAACTTCAATAATGTTAACGGACCACCCCCTAACTGAGTACGTAAAATAAATCTTAATTTACGTTGATCTGGCGCTTTCCAAACAATTTCATAACGGCTTGAATCCAACGGTTTGACAGAAGCTGAACCAAGTAAACGGATCCACGCCCAATCACCACTATAGTATTTATAAAGCCGTAATCCTGACGTATCACTACTCCAGCTTAGCTGTGAATAAGGTGAGTATCCATCGCCTGGCCAATTAAAGCGTTTCCAAGTAGGAGACTGATTAAAATACTCCAGCTTTTGCTTATTAACCACCAATTCTGTCCGAGTAATTTTGCTACCACTACGAGGCATGATATCAAATGATAAAGCGACATCCCCTGTTGTGAGCAGTTCTGCTGATAATTCATTAAATAATTTTAGCGCATCAAGAAACTTAGGTGAAAAATTAAGACCTTGAGCATTGACTGAATTGATAACCCAACTTCCACCTTTCTTTTCCAATACTCCATTTAGCTCACTGGTGATAAAACTATCAATAATTCCTGTATCGGCACGTAAAAAACGGGCTAGCTCAGCCAATGATGCTTCGTTGTCACTATTTTTAAAAGGATAGCGACCAGCAAAAGATTTTTCCCATTGACTAACAATGTAATTTTGCCAAACCTCATTAAAACTATTGGCCGCTGGCGCTAACACCACTTGCCATGATTGTTCTAGCGGTCGTTTAAATAAGCTATAACCAAATCCAGACCACTCTTCACCTAAATTAGCGGCAATTAAGTTTCCATAATCTCGCGTTTCGGTTAAATCAATCGAAGTACCTTTAAAAACACTTTTCGCTAATCCTTGCATCATCGCTTGGGGATCAGCACTATTGGCTATATTTTGTAATTTTAAACGAACTTGAGTAATGCGTAACAAATAGGTCTGCAAAGAAAGTCCATTCGTATTGTTATTATTAAGTAAACTGGTAACAGGTAAAAATGTTGCTGTTAATGGTCCAGAGGCCTCGTTATTTATCGGCAACCCTGTCTTTGATTTATTTCCAATCAACTCTTGGGCAGAACGAATTAAATTATCGGATAAACCATCACCTGAATAAGCGACTTCAGACTGATACTTAACCACGTTGATTAAAGCAATTAAAGGAGACTGGCGAGTATCAGCCAGTAATGTCAGTTGCTCAATAACATCTGAAACATTATTAGATGAATGCCACTGAATTGTATTTAAAAAGTTTAACCATGCAGCACCATATTCACTAAAATAACGGTCGGTTAGTTGTTTTTTTAACGTATCAGGGGAAATTGAAGCCGTTAAATCATTTTCTCCATCACTCAATACCCAATCAATTTGTTCTTTTCGATATTTTGCCACCTCAGCAATTTCATCTTTAATAGTATTATCCCAAGCTTTGCGAGTATAAACGCCAGGAATCTCGGTATCCGTTGAAAACAGCATTTGACTGTCTAACCCTTCCAGTAACTGATTCAAATTTTGATTTGCATAATGCTGGCTAGCTCGTTGAATCATCTCTTGATAAAGTGTATTAACAGCATTTTGTACACCAATTTTATTAATTAAAATTTGTCTAACGTCTTTAACTAAACGAGTATCATTACTTTGTGCCCAATCAGGATGTAAATTAAGCATCTGTCCCCAAAAACGAACCAAATCAGGCATAAGTCGTTGCCAATCTCCATCGCTCACACCTTCTGGCGCTCGCCATTTAGTTGTAGCAAACTGGCTTAAATAAAGCCCATCACTCTTATCTGGGTGTCCCATCATTAAATAAGCTTTTAATACATCATATGCAGAATCGACTAATTTTTCCCGACGAGAATCGCCTGGTGGTAATTCAGTCAATAAGTTCAAATAATCGGTCATGATATTATGAAATGGCGTAGCAATATTACGTGAATTTGTTGCACGATAGGTAAGCCACATTCTTTTAAGTACCTCATCATTATGATTTAAGCCAAACCGATTAAATAAAGGTGCACCATGTTGTTGACGATAAAGTAACTGCTCTAAATGCTGTTGTAACTGATGTTGTATTTGTAACCGTGAAGTATAATCTTGTTTAATGGAATCATCGGCTTGCTTAACAAGTTCAAAACTATCATCAATAAGCGATGCATTTCGAAAATACGAAGTACACAGCGCTATACACATTACGCCCATAAGTGAAAGTAGTGCATAACAAGACCAAATATCCCATTGGATCCCCATGCGTCGCCCCATTTGCGAATTAGCATCATCTCGAATTGATTGCCATGTCGGAGTCATGGCTAAAGAATGCTCAAAAATAGGCATATTTTCATCATTTGACTTTGATTGAGGAGGAACAAAAAATAGTCCTCGAACATGAGGAGAATAAGGAAAAGCAATTAGAGAGGTTAAATAACGTCTAATATTCGTGATATCGCGCTTAACTAAATTCTGACTTAATTTGAGCAAAAACGAATAACAAGTATTATCTTTAAGCTGTCTTACGCCACGTTGACTACACTCTTTTGCTAATTGATTAAGAGATACAACAACCGATTCCATGTCATCTTGTTTTAACTCAGTGAAAAGCACTCCAACACTCTGCTCTATCCGTCCTGTTTGTGACCATTCACTCGACTGCCCTGCAACTAAATAAAGTGGTGCAGACCATTTTAAAACTTTATTACGAGCTTGTAGCTTTAATACTGCCTTTTCAAGTAATAATTGTTGTTGGCGGTTATCATCAAGATAATGCTTAGGTACAACCCAAATAACTGCATCAAGCGGTTTGCTAAAAAATGGTAAAATACGCGAGAAGTATTTTTTTAAGGTTTCTAACCATTGTGTATTTGGCTCATCTTGAATATCGCCACCGTACACCATGAGCGTATTATCAGACAATTGCCATTGATCTTGTGACAAATTAGGTAACAAATGTTCAACGTCAGAGTGATGCCCCAAAACTAAACATTTACAAACTTTATAACGCCAAAAGAAGCCATAACGTGGTTGAATAAATTTTACTATTTCTGTAAATGAATCTGTTTCTTCATTATTTTCCTTTATTTCACTGTCAATATCTATATTAGTTTTATCAAATATCCTAAAATTGGAATTTACCACTTTACTTAACAATAAAAAAACAATGTCATGTAAATGAGATAATAATAAAGCAATAGATAATACTACCAAAACAGCAATGATTTTATCACTCTTTGTAATAAGGAATGAAAAGCTATTTTGCCAAATGCAAGCTATAACAATCAATGCAATAATTAATAATAATATTATCCATATAATCTTAAACTTTTTCATTTTTTCTATTTCTCTTTTCACTTTCTTGCAAATATGACACAACCGAAGCGGTAAGTGGTGTTTTACCTACCATGATCAATTGTTTATCTTTTTTCATAGATACATTTTCAATGGCTAATACTAATGCCAACCAATACGAACAATAACCAGCATAACCAATTGAATTATCGATATTAAAATAATTTTTTGCTTCAAACTGAATTTGATTAAAGTAGTGCATAATTTTATTTTTAAAATCTGTCGAAATACCGCTATACCAAACCCCGCCATACTGGTTATCATCGGCACTACCCCACAATAAAGCATGTTCAATAGTTTGCGTGAATTCCGTTTTTTGTTCACTACGATAAACTTTTATTAATGGCGAATTAGCAGTAGGAAAAAATGGCGCTCTATTTACGTTTTCCCCTGCTAGAACTAGCATTGACGCAAACTCACCTTCGTCTTTAATTGGAGCAGAAAACAGATGTGTATTAATCACCAAAAGCAACTCATCATCATGATCACTATCGTCTAACCATGTTTCTATAAATGTAGATGAATGGCTGGGATCTTCAATTTCAAAGCTAGCAGGATGACAAATTTTTTTTCCCAATGTTTCCATCCATAATGCCTTTATTTTATCGTTTGAAATTTCAGCATCAATAAATAACCTAACATGCAAATTTGATTGTGTTAACACGGCTGCAAATTTAGCTTTGTATTCTTTTTCAAAACGGGTAAAAATGACTTTTAAACGCTCATTAATGCGTTCCGATGCCATACCATCAATCACAGATAAAGTCGTGTGGGGAGTAATAATGCCACTATTAGGGTGTAATTTACTTGTAATAAGAAAATCATTATTAACAATAGCGGCGGCATTTCCTGCATCACCTTGTTCACTAATAAGTGAAAACCCTAAAACATATAACCCTCTTTGTCCATAATTAATCAATTTTTGTTTACGCTTTTCTATGCATAAATTCCACTGTTCAATATAAGCTAGACGATTACCATAGAGATAAACACCATATAAAAATATAAACAGCCAAGAAACAACAGGGAAAGCAAACAGGCCTGAAATAAAGAGGATATCTGATATGTCATAAAAAAAGCTGAGTGTAACTGTAATGATACAACCAAGCAGAATGAACACGATAAGCAAAACACCCCAGAACCAAAAATTCATTTTTTTAGCATCAGACAACGGAGCTGGCAGTAATGTTAAATCGATAGACATTAACTTTTTCCTACCTCGGATATTGATGAGATTAAAGAACAACCACAACTGCTTTTATGACCATCTAAAGCGACTTGCTTACCTTGATCGGAAAAAGTTGATTCGCCCTCAATAATAGGATTAATTCCATGGCCTTTTATTGGACAACTGACTAAATCCCCCAATCGAGCAACAGGTTTGCCTAAAATTGTCATTGTCGATGAAGCAGTAATGACTTTTCCGCCATGATCTGTCAAATCGCCTAACCGAATAACTCCGCGTAATTTACTCATTTTTCATTTCCCTTATTAGGTTATATTGTTTAGTGTATTTCAATCTAATTTATAAAAATATTAATTTTTTTATTACAAATTAATTAAATAAACCATATTTAATATCGAATGATATAAATTGGTTAATCACAAATAAACCCGCTGCTTATTTTGTTTACAAAAAAATCTAATGGTTAGCAATAACCCCATGATTTACATTTATAAAACATATCCGCCACTCTGGCCGCCCGTCAAACGTAGCTCACCATCAGGCCCAAAACTGTAATAATGTACGCCTATAGTGCTCTCCCCCAATACGGCTTCCTCTAAACCGCCATAGCCAGGATACAAGCTATAAATATCCTTATTTTTTATCCAGTTTGGGACGTTTTCCATATGGTAATAAAAAGTCACCATTCTCATCCCTTGCATTTGATCATCAACCTCATCAATTTTTTCAACCACCACTTTTCCAAAGCAGAAATTTGTTCCCCCCCATTTTTTACTAAGATATTTACGTCCTTCATCCGTTAAATTATAGCGGTATAGTGGCTTGTCGCCATCGTGACCGACCAGCTCTTCGGTAAATAATCCCTCTTTGGCATAAAGGGATAGTTTTAAGTTAAGTTCGTTATTAGCAGCGATTTTGTCA
>NZ_LZHR01000111.1:0-810 GCF_001690675.1 Gilliamella sp. Occ4-3 | reverse complement strand
GATTATGGCGTTAGAAAAAGAGATTAAAGAACTGAAAATGGCTAATGATATACTAAAAAAGGCGCATGTGTACTTCATCAACAATCCAAGTCGATGAAGTACGCTTATATGAAAAATCATTTAACCTGCTATCCCGTTACTAGGATATGCTCATTACTTGGTGTCAGTTCATCGGGTTATTATGCTTGGTTAAAAAGAGCAAACAAATCAGCTAAACTCAGCGAGTATATTAAAAAGCAGTATTGGCAACATAATGCCCGTTTGGGTGCGCCAAGCCTGCTTTATGATGCAAGGGAAGCGGGCTATCAAGTTTCAGAAAGGACAATTAGCCGTGTTTTGCAACAATTGGGATTACAGAGTAAAGCAGCACGTAAATTCAAGTATAAAACAGATGTAAATGCCCCAAACTTAGTACACAACTCACGTAGAAAATTAAGCTGCTTGTTTTAGTGTTTTATACTCAATCGGTGTCATGTTATTTAATGCCTCATGCGGTCTTTCGGTGTTATAAATCGTTAGCCATTCTTCGGTTATTTTCCTTGCTTGTGCTAAGTTGTTAAAAAGATATAAATCGAGTACTTCAGTACGATAGGTACGATTAAATCGTTCAATATAGCCATTTTGATAAGGGCTACCAGGCTGGATATAATCAATGGTTATATTATGTGATTTAGCCCAGTTTATAAAGGTTTTTCCTGTAAATTCTGGCCCATTATCGACCCGTATTTTTAATGGATATCCATGATATTCAGCCAGTTTATCTAAGTAACGGGTAATCCTTCCTGCTGGTAAACTTACTGCAATATCAAT
>NZ_LZHR01000110.1:0-6752 GCF_001690675.1 Gilliamella sp. Occ4-3 | reverse complement strand
ATAGCATGATGATAATTAAATTCGGTTCCATTATCAAAGGTGATGCTTTTAACCATTTTTTTAAACGGCGTTAGCAATTTTATTATCATATCTCTCGTTTCGGAGGCGGTACGTTGATTGAGGCGCCCAATTAATACTAGCCCTGTTTTGCGTTCAACTAATGTCACCAATGCTTGCTTGTCTTTACGGCTAATAATCGTATCGCCCTCCCAATGTCCTCGCGTTTTCCGGCTTTCTACATAACTTGGACGTTGTTTTATTGACCGTTTATATCGGCGGTCTCCTTCTTTAATACTCGGTGCCTTACAATGCCTATAGGCTTTGCCTTTTCGCCTTAGATAAGGTTTGAATTGTTCATAGCGTGCTTTATTTTGATAAAGATAGTTATAGATTGATTGGACACTGACTTTCTTTAAACGTGCGGCAATCTGCTCTGGGCTGTAATAAAGCATGAGGTATTTTTCAACTTGGCGCCATACTGAAGACGCTATTGGTTTACCATTACCGTTGTTTTTTCGCCTTTTCCTAGCTAGGGTTACCGCATCATGTGCTTGATAGGCTTGATTAGGTTTTGAGTTTCTTTTTATCTCTCGACTTATTGTCGAAGGATGTCTATTGAGTAGCTGGGCTATCTCTTTTTTATTCTTTCCGGCTTGTAATAATACGAAAATCTGGTATCTTTCCTTCCTAGAAAAGTGATTATAATACATAGCAATCTCCAAACTGTGGTGGTGCGAAGGTGCTAGTATAAATCACCTTTCTACTTTCTTCACTCCACCGTGTTTAAAATTGCACTTCATGTTTGAATCCAGGAAACGCTTGGTATCAAGGTGTGGCACTTCACCTGGATAGGTTTTGTTATAGCGTTTAACTTGCCGTCTTAATTTATATTCAATCTATTTTTCGACTTTTAACAGACGTTTAATTCCATAACGAATGGTTTTATAACGTTCATTCTTACTGGTTAAGGGCACAAAAGCTTCAATCGGGCTTTCTTTAGTACGTTATAAATAGTCTAACAAATGATCATAAAGCGTTTAGCCAAATCAGTAACCGTTATTTTTTCTTTATGATATAAGCGCCATATCTCTTATCTGTAATAAGGCGTTAGTTTTTTTTATGTATATTCAATATAGTACTGTCTCAAATTACTGTAAACAATGCGGAAAACCCTCACATTGCTAGCTACTGAAGCTGATATTATTGATCTATATAACAAATATCGGTCTTGTGCACAAGATAGATCAGTTGGTTTATTATAAAATTTAGTGACAGAATTAACTGTCACCTTTAACTATTAAATATACAAAACCTAAGATAGGTCTGGTGGTCTATCCAGTCTTTTCCTACAACTAATTAAAAACGCGATTAATAAGCTTATTAACAACTCCACCAACAATAATCGAGGTTACAAAACTAGCTAATACTCGCCCTTCTGTTTTTATTGATTTAAGATCTTCATCTTCTTCACACGCTTTTGCTATTTTATCTTGCGCAGTATATACTGCTGCTGTCGTTAAAAGAAGCCCAGAACCCACACTAATTAATTTAAAAATTGACATGTATAACTCCTTATTGTTTTATAGCTAAATAGATAAGCACAACTCTAATTAGAAAAATAAAAAACTTTTGTTAAAGATTTTTTCCCATCATTTTTTTAAGATCTATATTATTTTTTAATATATGATTCGTTATTTTTGCATCATTGTATTTTTTTCTTAAGGTTGCTATATATAAACAAGCTGGAATTGTTACACGATAAGCTGGTCCTGTAATATTAAATAGTAGCCATAAATGGTTTATTGCCAAACAAATAGATAATACTAATTCCTGATATCGCCTCGGGTAAGGTCTTGGTAACATTACTGTCATTATATTGCCTGATTTAAAACCAAAATTGTTTAAAATGCTAAATATTAAATAATTTGAAATTAAAGAAGACGAAGTTATAAAATTTTGAATCCCCATCATTACCATGGATGGTGTAACTTTAGAATTAACATTACCCAATTCTGCTGCTATCTTTTTAAGGTCTTTTTGACTTATATTTTCTAATGATTGCTTGAGAAGTGAATTTAATAAAGCATCTTCAATTTTTTCAATAAAAAACGGTGATGGCTCACTTAACATTGTATTAGTTCGATTGCACACATCTATTAATATTTCGCGATAACAAACCCCTTTTCCCTGCCTCAACAGGTTCATTCCAGAATTTGCACCAAATGTTTGAAGTTCTGCAGCAATAGATTTCCAATATAATTGGTGGTTAGGATAATGTCGTTTATAATTTGCATCACTTGTTAATGTTTCGGTAAACCGAAGGGTATTATCCTTAGGATCAACAGTCAATATAGAAATCAATAGTTCTAAATCTTCATTAGTACATTGTTTTAAAAATACTAGATCTGAATCATTTCTATAAGTAGCCATTAATACTCTCCTTATTAATTATTTATAATAACAACACTATAGCAATCAGAGTTTCCTTAATAAGGAATTTAAGATGTTTTTAGTTCCAATTTTGTTATTACTGGTTCATTTGCTATTTTAAATTCAAAATTTTGCATGCTATAGTGTTTATCTCGATAAACTCAACCCAACTATATTTATTTTTATAATTGAGTTGATATTGTTTATCTACACGGCAGATATCTGGCCTTGTTTCATAAATGGTACATAATTTTGTTTGATGATCATAATAGCGACATACCCCATTACCACTATCAAGAAATTGTGTTTCTTGTGAGCGATTAACACTGCAACAGCAAGCTCCACATTGATAACAAGGAAACGAGGGGGAATTACTCATAATGATTTTAACCATGAATTTACTGACTCAAGATTACCTGCTTCAAATGGTAATTTAATGCCACGACGAGTTACTTCCTCTTTTAACAGAAAGCTGCGTTCTAGTTCATTATTGGTCGTAGTAAGATGCAATGTAAATGACGCTAATTGTTGTGTATCCATATTGAACTCTAGCCTTGCCAACTCTTTTAAATAATTATCTAATTCAGCATTTACAGCTTTAAAAAAATCGAGAGTTCTTTCGTATTTATCTTTAAATTTATCCAAAAAAGCCCAAATTTTTTGAGGAATAGTCCCTTTATCTAGATAGTGATTAAATGCTAATGTTAAAATACCAGTCGCTAGTGCACTACAAAATGCGGATAATTCGGTACCGAATGGAAAAGCAAATAATTGCGAACAGATACTATAAATAGCAGTGCCACAAACAACTGAAACTCCAGCGCTAATAATTTTACTTACTTCTTTAACTAATTGACCTAAAGGTAATGAATTAGGGTTGCAAAAGATTAATTTTATAGCTGCCGTAATATGCCCCCACATTTCCCGAATCATTTTTCCAAGCATTTTTTGCGTAGTGAAAAATATATTAGTAACAGTAGTGGTTACACTGGATAACGCACCACTGACAGCGCCATCTTTGAAAGAATTAAAAAAATCTTTAAATTTTAATTTTATTCGTTCCCATATAGCATTAAATACATTGTTAACATCATTTAAGAAATTTTTTATAGAAAAGTTATATTTATTATTTGCATAAATAGAAGGAAATTGATCGCGTAGTTCAAACCATGCCTCAGCAAGAATAAGCCCTAGCATCTGTCTTGTTCCCATTTTAAAACCAGAAAGGGCTGATTGATAAGCGACATCTTTAGCAAACTTACTGCTAGTATAATAGGCTATATTGACAGTTCTCTCGTATTTAGCCCGTGCTTTTTTGTCTATTTCAAGCATCTTATTGAAGTTTGCTTTTTCTTTATTTTCTAACTTTTCTAATGACTTTTTTTCTTGATCTGTTAACGATTTTTTCTGTTTTAATATAGCTATTTCTTGACGAGTTTGAGTGAGTTCGTTTTGAAGTTTGTTTACAAAGTCAGACATTGAACTTGCTTTCTTAGACTTATTTAATGTTTCATTAGTGAAATATAAATTGCTACTGTCATTAGCAAGGTCAGTTCCTGATAATTCAGCTAATATTCGACCTTGATCGTGATGTATTTCATTTGCAGCAATAACGTGATCTAAATTTTTTTTATCATGTTGAGCAAATATTTTCCCTGTGTAAGCATCTTTTAAGGTATTTGCTTGATGAGCGATTTTTCCTTGTCGATTTGTCTCAATATAATTGGCATGAGAATGATACTCATGTGAATCATATTTTGGATTTTGTTCCTTTCTTATTCTTTCTCTATCAGTTGCGTAAATGTTTTGTCGTGCATTATGAACGGTATCAACATCTCCACCTACATTATCTTTAAATAATAAAAAATCTAATCCAAATGAAGTCACCAAAGATTTGACAACGGTATTATGTAACTCTTCGCCCCAATCCATTTCCTGTTTCATCATTATTTTTAGTCCTCGTTAATATAATCAACAAAACAAAAGCCAAGTTCCCTTGGCCTTTTATCATTACACTCCCAGAATAAAATCTTTGTATTCTTTTTCTTTATTAATTAATACATTATCTAATTCTTCTTGATTAAGAACATTGAATTCATCACTATCTTTTTCGACTTCAACAATACCATCTTCAGATACTTTTTTAATTTTAAAAAGTGGGGTTGTAATAATATCGGTCATAATAGCTGCCAATAAATAACCGTTATTAATAATTCTTAAACTCTTTTCCGAATTATCGCTAATATCTTCTCCCCAACCCAGAACCACTATCTTTTGATGCAATTCTTTTAATGCAGAAAAGTATTCATTAAAGGTCTGATTAATTTTTTCTAATGATGTGTAAATTTTATCTGCATAGTTATTTATATTAGATAAATGTTTATCAATTAAATCCATTCTTGTTATTGCTTTGTCAACTTCATATCTTGTTTCTTTTGCCTTTTCTAGGGCTTTTTCAGCATAGCTATCATAAGCAAAACCACCAATAGCAATCATTGGTGCAATTGCAGCAGCGCCCAGAACCATTGCACCGCCAGCCATTCCCCAACCACCTGCAGCAAGAGATCCTCCACCGATAGCTGCCATAGTGGCATTATATGCAGCTACACCTGATAAAGCGGCAATAGGTGTTCCTGTTGAAGCGGCGGCAAAAGCCATCACTCCACTATACACAGCAAAACTTGCAGCAGCCCCTGCTGCACCAGATGCTACAGCCGTACCTAAAAACTCCACTGTAGAAAATGAATACTTTTCAATTTTATCTATCTCACATTTAGGAATAGATAATGTGAGATCTTTATTGTCTTTTTGTTTCAACTGTTTTAATAATTCGTCAGAAATTTTCTTAAATTCACCAAATGATTTACCAATATTAAGTTCTAATGAACCTAACCGATCTAATTTCTGAGCTGAAACTGTATTTAATGCCTCAATTTCATTTTCTCGTTTGTCATATCGACTTTTGGATCCTTCTATAATTTCATCGGCCTCAGATTTTTTTTGATAACCATCGTATGCTTTTTTGCCACCAACTGCTGCAGCGACTGCAGCTGCACCTGCAAGAATAATAGGTAATGCCATTGTTATTTCCTCGTTAAATTTATGTTAATTAAAATATATTATGTTTGTATCGCAATAAAACTAGGATGTGATCATCTTTGCTTGCTCTCCAAACCCCCTAACCCAAGCGTTTAACTCACGTTCACTAGATGTGGTGATAGTAAGAATAATTTCGCCATTTTCGATTTCTTCGATTTTTTGTTCATCGCACCAAATTCTTTCTTTGACATAACCAGCCGCTGATTTGGCAAATTGAATTGAAAAAGTACGAGGTTCATGTTCAGGTAAACCAAACATTGTTTTATTTTCAATTGGATCAGCTATTGATATAGAGGCTTTTTGATTAATAAAATCTAACTTTTGTATTCGGTGAATTGCCAAACAAGTACTGTGTTTTAATTCTGTCGCAACGTTATTTGAAATTGCGCCATAAACATATAAGGCATGATTCATTGCAATTACTTTTTGCGGAATAAAATAGTGGTTTTTTCCTTGTTGATTACCACTAGCAACATAATGAATGTGGCAAAAAGTCTTGTTTTCAATACACTTTAATAAGTCCTCAATAATGCTAACTTTCTCTGAATAATCAATCTTCCCTTTACTAAAAAAGGCAATAGGTTTACTTAGTGAAAAGTGTTCTCTTGTATCTAACTCTAATAACAACATAGAAAGATGCAATAATGTTTGATCAATACGTTCACCAATCTCTGGTGGAATAAAGGGTTTGGACAATTCACGGCACAAACTTAGATATCGTAATTCCTGATAATTTAAACCTAGTGTATTTTTATGATTGATCTGCAAACTATACCAACGACGATTTTTTTCCTTGCCAGAGCAGAAACATTCAGGGAAAGATAACTCGATCTGTTCAGCTAGTCGTATTACTGTTTGAGCAGAACAGTTTAGTATTTCAGCTAAATCTGATTGATAATGCGGTTTATTATCTGATAGCAAAATGTGATACATTTTCAACAGTTTTTGTCCTGCACTAACATTTGAATCTTTCTTCCTACCCATCATCTATTTACCTATTGTAACCTTTTCCCTAATTAGAAATATTGCTTTATTTTTAATCAAATATTTTTACAGAATAATATAGCTTTTCTTAACTTAAAGTATTAACTGAATTTACAAATTAAACTTTATGCTTGATCTGAATAAAAATCCGATAACATTTACATTAATAATGTTATATTCTGATTACGCATTAAATTATCAGATTGTTTTTCCTATCTACGGAAAAAGAAATAAAAAGA
>NZ_LZHR01000109.1:0-366 GCF_001690675.1 Gilliamella sp. Occ4-3 | reverse complement strand
TTATCAAGATATTTACGCCCTTCATCCGTTAAATTATAGCGGTATAGTGGCTTGTCGCCATCGTGACCGACCAGCTCTTCGGTAAATAATCCCTCTTTGGCATAAAGGGATAGTTTTAAGTTAAGTCTTTTATTTTGCTTAATTTTGTCATAAGGATCGTTAGGATCTATTTCCCCTTCAAGATAATGAATGGTATAGGGGTACATATCTGCATACAGATCGCCCACAGCAAGACAAACTGCTCTATTGCCGGTAGGGTTAATACGATCATTTTCTTCCTGTATGCGGTCTTTATACATGTAATTATTACAATTTTTTAGTAAAAATATAATTAGTGCGCTACTGATGAGTAATGCAATGATGGTT
>NZ_LZHR01000108.1:0-135790 GCF_001690675.1 Gilliamella sp. Occ4-3 | reverse complement strand
CGATGCCCGATGCCCGATGCCCGATGCCCGATTAAGTCCATATTTTATCATAATTTTATTATTCCTCATACTTATTTTCTTAAATTTATTGTTATAAAATAAACAGTTAATATTGTTTTTAGTAATTTTAGCATAAAGTAGTATATAACTATGCTACTCTATTTTAGAATAAAAACTTCATTTTTCATCTACTTTTTTGTAAAGTTTTGTTAAGCGTATAAAAACTCATAACTGTAGGAATTACTCACATTGTTTATAGTAATTTGAGAAAATACTGTAATCAATAGACATAAAAACAAAACTAACACCTTATCAACAACAAGCAATATTGCGCATATATCATAGAAAATAACATCACTGATTTGACTAAATATTTTATAGTTAGCCATCCAACCATATATAATACTAAATGATCTCATGAGTCTAAATAACATGGCTACCATTGTATATAAAACATGAAATAAACAGCATAATTTTTTGTGAGTTGAGTGCTCAATATGGGCATTTACCTAAATTAGATTATATTTTTGTAAAAAATATTCAGGATTCTATACCGTTTGGTGATTAAGAATTCTTCAAGCGTGTATGCACACCATTATATGAATTAAAATTTCACTAGACCTGCAGCCACCAAATGAATGGGTGATCCGGATACAAGACTAGTGCTTTAATGGAGATAGAGTATAACCAGCAAATAGTAACAATTTAAAAGATCGAAACAAAAATTTGAGCGATTTACAACAAATCGCCTTATAAGTTTTTTAGAAGATTATTTTAATTATAAAGTGTAAACAACCCGATGCTTTCCTATACCTTCTATTTTTATAACCTTCCCCTTGGTAAGGATTATCCATTGATATTGCATACATATTATGCCTTAGGGGTTTAGTTTATCAAATTTATAAATTATGATTCATCCATAATATTTACCCAACTTGGTATAATAGGTGTTCGGCAGTAATAATTAGCTGAAGGCTGTATATCTTTATTTCTAATTTTTTGAAATTCTGGCGTTTGAGGATCATCAAATAGCTCAGGATCCCAACGACGATTCATTTTGAAAAACAAGAATTCTTCATACCAACTGTTGTGTAACCATGGTTTTGGATAACCTAAAGTGGCATAAATACGGTTACAAATAAAAGTTAACCTCCCACCAAAAACGAAGAAGAAAAAGGACACAAAAGCAACAAAGCCAATACAGCTTGTTTTGGTAATTTCTATCACTTCTAAAGAATCCCACTCATGATTGAATAATACGCTAATGAAAATAAAACCGTCGGTACATAATATTATCGATCCAACACCAATCATACAATATTTCAGCAATTGCAACGTCGAAAGACCAACTCCTTTAGGGAAAAATAAAGCATGATATTTAGGAAATCGGACGGCATAAGCTTGATATTTGTTCTTATCAATTTGTTTGACGACCATTTCGACGTAATCACCATTTTTAAAAGCGACATTTTCTAGCCTACCTTTGACTTTGACATTACCGATATAACAAACAAATGGTGTGCCTTTTAATAGCTTGGTTTGTAGTAACCCAAAAGTAAACAAACTAAGCATGAATTCATAAACAAACTTACATATAGCAGCGGTTATTAGAATAAATCCACCAATCATCTCGATAATAAATAGCCCCAAAATTGACTCAATAAAACCACAGTCTTCAGTTTTTTATTGTGATCCTTTTCTTGATCTACTTTCAATATTTTTAAACGCCTTACTTTACCTCTTAATAAACTATACTTTCCCATTACCTTTTTACTCCGTTTAAGTAGGCTTTGCTTTTTTTTAAGCTAAAACCCAAATCCTCCATAGTTAAATAACGTAATAAATATTGGCATTATAAGTGTCAATAAAAAACCTTGGGCAATAGCGGCAGGTACAATGGCTATTCCACCACCTTTTTGTAGCATGGGGAGTGTAAAATCCATTGATGTTGCACCACACAGACCTAATGTGGTTAATTGGTAGCGTTTAATTAGTGTTGGGATTAAGATAATTGCGCATAATTCACGCAGAATATCATTTAAAAACGTAGCACTACCAATAACTGGACCATGGGCTTCTGCCATTAAAATACCCGATAACGAATACCAACCAAAACCCGATGACATAGCAAGACCAACTCGTGCGGGCAAATCTAAAACAAATGACACAACAATGCCCCCCAAAAATGCACTTATCGTAACTATTAGCGTTGTAATTATGCCTATTTTGTTGAGCAGAATATGCTTGATTGAAATATTATTACTGCGTAATTGAATACCGACTAAAAACAATAAAAAAACCAATACAACTTGAGTGGTACTTTCTGCATATTGCCAAATAAATAATGGAAATAATCCGCAAATAAACCCGATAATTAATGCAATACAAACACGCAATGACTCAAAAATCATTTTAAAACGTGATTCGTAAGTTTGATCTGTTTTATATGCTTTGGTAGAAAGAAAATAATCAAAAATAATTAAAACAACAAAATTACCGCCAAATGTACAAACAAAAAGAACACCGGTATAACATAAAATCATTTGTAAATTTGTAGTTAAGTTATCTAAATGTGCAAGTTCAGATCCCATAATGAATAAAATAAGGTAAACCATCCAACTCAATGTTTGGTTAATCTTGGTCATCAAATTATCATTTTTAATCTTAATTAAATAACCAATAAACAATGGCACTAACGCAATAAGAATACCAAAATACATATTTTATTCCTTAACTATTCTTGATTTTTATTTTTAAATAATTGGATCAAACCTATGTTTTAAAATATTACTGCTAATCATCAAGACAATGATGCTAATTTTTGCTCAATATTAAGTTGAAGCTGATCCAATAAAGCGTAACGATTTCGATATTCTGAACGTTTTTTACTGGCGATTTCTTCAATGGATTTTCGATTAGTTTGGCTTGGTAATATAAATAAACCATTGGCATCTTGTTTGCTATCAAGTGTTAACCAAAAATCATCATAATCAGACAAAATACGCTCCTGACGGCTGTTATAACGCCAATTATTATATATATGGGTTTTATTGCCCACAGCAACAATTTGCTTTAACTGATAATAACGTGCAACCGTCAACGTAGCCTCAACCGCAATACGTTTAGGAAACAACCCATAGCACGCTTTAGTTGCTTTTTGCACACGCGTGCGCGCATCATCATGCCCTGTACCTTGTAAGCCAGCAATAAACAGTGTTGGTTTGGCTTGATATTCAACAATTGAAAACGTCAAAGTGGCTAAGTCGATGCCATCACTATCATAAAAATAAAGGCTGATTTCGCCCTCTCTTGCAAATTTATTACGGGCTTGCACTGCTATTTGAATGTTTTGTTCATTTTTAACCGTTACATCAGCCAATACAAAAGGAAATTGTGGATTATAAAAAGCCTTACTTACGCTGTCAGGTTGTTTAGCTAAAAAATCATAATGATATGCCAAAGCGTCATAACGGGCTTTTTGACTCAAGCAAGAAGCTAAATAAGGCCGCTGTAATTTACACGGCAAATTTGTTTGGCACGAAAAATAATCGCCAAGTAGTGGGTACTGTCTTAATTTATCAAGCCATTTTAAAGTAATTGGACTTAAAAACAAGGTTCTGAAAAAAAACTTATAACGATAAGTCGGATTAAGCCATAATTCGTTTAATGGTAATTTACCAGTATAAAGCCAGTTAAAAAGTTGCCATTTACTTTTTGGCCTAGACATATTCGTAATATTATTCATAAGTAGAAATTAAAATCGAGTTAGTTATTCTGTCAATTACTGGTGATTAAATCAATACGCATTGATATTTATAATCAGCCATAAAAAAATCAAACGATAAGAGTACAACACAACCTAAGTTGGTGCAACTGTTCCTATGATTATGTAAGATTAAATTAAATAAAAATAAAAAACGGTGAGCTAGTCACCGTTTTTTAAGCAATAATATCTTTTATAAACAAGAATTATTGACCTTTAACTTCTTTTAAACCGTTAAATGGTGCTTTTGAACCTAAAGCTTCTTCAATACGGATTAATTGGTTGTATTTAGCAACACGGTCAGAACGGCTCATTGAACCAGTTTTGATTTGGCCAGCTGCTAAACCTACTGCTAAATCAGCAATTGTTGAATCTTCGGTTTCACCACTACGGTGAGAAATAACTGCAGTATAGCCTGCGTCTTTCGCCATTTTAACCGCAGCGATAGACTCAGTTAATGTACCGATTTGGTTTACTTTAACTAAGATAGAGTTAGCGATACCTTTTTCAATACCTTGTTTGAAGATTTTAGTATTAGTTACAAATAAATCATCACCGACTAATTGGATTTTGTGACCTAAAGCTTCAGTTTGGTAAGCCCAACCTTCCCAATCGCTTTCATCTAAACCGTCTTCGATAGATACGATTGGATATTCATTAGTTAAACCTTCTAAGTAATGAGTAAATTCTTGAGCAGTGAATTCTTTGTTACCTTCACCTTTCAATACATATTTACCAGTTTCTTTGTTATAGAATTCAGAAGCCGCACAGTCCATCGCTAACGTGATATCTTTACCTAAAACATAACCTGCTTTTTCTACTGCTTCTTTAATGCATGCTAATGCTTCAGCATTTGAACCTAAATTAGGTGCAAAACCACCTTCATCACCAACTGCAGTATTCATACCTTTAGCGTGTAATACTTTTGCTAAGTTATGGAATACTTCAGAACCCATGCGAATTGCTTCACGAACTGTTTTAGCACCAACTGGTTGGATCATGAATTCTTGTAAATCAATGTTGTTATCAGCGTGCTCACCACCGTTGATGATGTTCATCATTGGTAATGGCATTGAATATTGACCTGGAGTGCCGTTAAGATCAGCTATGTGCTGATAAAGAGGAACACCTTTAGCAGCTGCAGCAGCTTTAGCTGTAGCTAAAGATACAGCAAGAATTGAGTTAGCACCTAAATTAGATTTAAAATCAGTTCCATCTAAGTCAAGCATAATTTGGTCGATAGCTGCTTGATCTAAAGCATCTTTACCAACAACGGCTTTAGCGATTGGTCCATTTACGTTTTCAACCGCTTTTAATACGCCTTTACCTAAAAAGCGAGATTTGTCACCATCACGAAGTTCTAACGCTTCACGTGAGCCAGTTGACGCACCAGATGGCACGATTGCAAGACCAACAAAACCACCTTCTAAATGAACTTCGGCTTCAACTGTTGGATTACCACGAGAGTCGATCACTTCACGACCATGTACTTTAACGATTTTTGCCATGTTATTTTCCTCTATATGACAGATATATTACAAATGTTAATTTAAAACTATTTTTATTGCTGCTCTTGATAAGCTTTGGCAGCTTTTATAAAACTACTAAATAGTGGATGTCCATCTCGTGGTGTTGATGTGAATTCTGGATGGAACTGACACGCAACAAACCATGGATGATCTGGGATTTCGATAATCTCAACCAACTTTCTATCCGTTGAAAGACCGGTGACCTTTAACCCAGCTTTAACCACTTCAGGTAATAAATTATTATTTACTTCATAACGATGTCGATGACGCTCGGTAATAGATTCATTTTTATACATATCGTATACTAATGAATTTGGCTCTAAATGGCAAATTTGTGAACCTAAACGCATTGTGCCGCCTAAATCACTGTTTTCGTTACGCTGTACTACATTGCCCGATTCATCGCTCCATTCTGTGATTAAAGCAATGATTGGGTTTGCACAATCTTTGACAAATTCAGTTGAGTTAGCATCTTTAATGCCTGCAACATTACGTGCATATTCGATCATAGCCACTTGTAAACCAAGGCAGATACCTAAGTACGGGATCTTGTTTTCACGTGCATAGCGAGCCGCCATAATTTTGCCTTCAACACCACGATAACCAAATCCACCAGGAATTAAGATAGCATCTAAACCTTCTAGCAAATCAGTACCGCGTGACTCAAGATCTTCTGAATCAATATAACGAATATTCACCGTTAAACGATTTTTTAATCCACCGTGTTTTAATGCTTCGTTCACTGATTTATAAGCATCCGGTAGAGCAATATATTTACCCACCATACCAATAGTCACTTCACCAACTGGGTTAGCTTCTTCATAAATGACTTGTTCCCATTGAGAAAGATCGGCTTCTTTACAGTCGAGATTGAAACGTTTGCAAACAAAAGTATCTAAGTTTTGTGATTTTAATAATGCCGGGATTTTATAAATAGAATCGACATCTTTAAGTGAAATCACTGCACGCTCAGGCACGTTACAAAATAGTGCAATTTTAGCTCGTTCATGAGCAGGAATAATGCGATCGGAACGGCAAATTAACACGTCGGGTTGAATACCAATTGACAGCAACTCTTTTACTGAATGTTGCGTAGGTTTGGTTTTGACTTCACCAGCAGAGGCCAAATAAGGTACTAAGGTTAAGTGCATAAATAATGTGTGTTCACGACCAACATCAACCGCTAATTGACGAATCGCTTCTAAAAACGGAAGTGATTCAATATCACCAACAGTACCACCAATTTCAACAATTGCGACGTCAAAACCTTTTGCTCCATCAATTACACGTGATTTAATTGCATTAGTGATATGAGGAATAACTTGAACCGTAGCCCCTAAATAATCACCACGTCGCTCTTTTCGTAACACATCAGAATAAATGCGCCCTGTAGTGAAGTTATTTTTTCGCGTCATTTTAGTGCGAATAAAACGTTCATAATGACCTAAATCAAGATCGGTTTCTGCACCATCTTCAGTCACAAACACTTCACCATGTTGAATAGGACTCATTGTGCCCGGATCGACATTAATATAGGGATCAAGTTTGAGCATGGTGACATTTAAATTGCGGGCTTCTAAAATTGCAGCTAGAGATGCTGCGGCAATGCCTTTACCAAGGGAAGAAACGACACCGCCTGTAACAAAAATATAATTCGTGACCATTAATACCAGACCATTATTAATTTATTAGAACAATGTTGTATCGATTTTTAAAGCATAAAAACCAATATAACAAATAAGAATCAGACGGGAATGCAGTATAACAGAATCTGCCTTGTCCCACAATTGAATAATTAATTTTAACTGATAAGTTGCAGGAAATACCGAGTTGTTTACAACTCATGATTAAAATAACCTGATTGTAAATCTACAGTAGCAAATTCTAAATATTTAAGATGAGTATAATGATCCTCGTCAACAAATAAGATAAAACATTATTTAGGTATAGCAATCGTAACAATAAGTTGTCGAGAATTTATATTAGTATGGTCACATTGGCAGTTGTATGATGTAGCTAAAAATGTATAAATAAGCTTATAATTAATACAAAAGATCAATAGCCGTAGCTAAACCAAAATAAAAACCTCATTTTTTAAAGAGGCTTTTATTTTATATTTTAATTAAGATTCAGGAGTATCATCATCAGATTTTGTATCAATTGGATCTGATATACCTTGTTTATTCATTTCTTCTAATGATTTAGAACCTGCTAGCTCTGAAGTTTTGATATCCTTTACAATACCCATTTCATCAAAATAGACAACATAGGTTCTTTGACTAACAGCGCCATGCTGCGGTTGTTGACGGAAAACATAATACCAAACACGATCACCAAAGACAGAAGTTAACATTGGTGACCCCATAATAAATACAACCTGTTCTTTATTTTGACCAACTTGTAATAGGTCTATAGCATCTGGTGTTACATAATTACCTTGGTTAATATCAGGTCGATATACCCAACGATCAACAACCGAACAACCAGTTAATAAAACACTCGCTACAATTGTAAAAGAGGTAAACTTACGAAACAGCATCTAACTTTATCCATAAAAAAATAATGATATATATTATCGCTGATATTTTTCATAAGTGCTAGCCAAATTAATAAATTCTTCTACAGTTAGATAATGATTCTGATATCAGTAGGTCCTAACATAAATTATCACTTGACTTTTATTCTTGTATCAACCAACTTAATACTGTCATAATAGACACTATTTTTAAACATCAAAGGTACAAAATGAAACTAGAAACAATAGATCAAAAAGCAAGTTATGCTATCGGTTTGCAAATAGGACAACAACTAAAAGAATCTGGCTTAAATAATTTAGAACTCAACGCATTAAAACTAGCAATGGAAGATGTATTATCGGGTAATCAACCTGCTCTACCTTTACAAGAATTACATGAAGCATTACGCCATGTGCATGAACAAGCAACCAAAGAGAAGGCCAAACAAGCAGAAAAAATTGCTCAAGCAGGTAAAGATTTTCTAGCAGAAAACATTACAAAAGATGGCATTAAATCGACTGAATCAGGTTTACAATACGAAATCATCAAACAAGGCGATGGCGCATTACCTAAAGCAACCGATCGCGTGCAAGTTCATTATACAGGGCAACTAATTGATGGCACAGTATTTGATAGTTCTGTTGAACGTGGACAACCTGCTGAGTTTCCAGTCAATGGTGTGATTAAAGGCTGGGTTGAAGCGTTACAACTTATGCCAGAAGGTTCAAAATGGCGTTTATATATTCCTCAAGAATTAGCTTATGGTGCTCAAGGTGCTGGCGCATCAATTCCACCATACAGTGCATTAATTTTTGATGTTGAATTACTAAAAGTTTTATAAGCAAGAGTGGACGCTACTTGGCGTCCATTTGTTTTGAACTATTATCGTTTAGGAAGACGATAAGCACTAAATGCCGCCAGTAATAATAAAATACTCGCCGTACCAAACGCAACTAAATGAGTGTGTAAGTGATCGTAAGCCCATCCACCTAACCATGAACCCATCATCGCACCAATTTGATGCCCCAAATAGGTTAATCCAGAAAGTAATCCCACAATTTTTACACCATAAATATCTGCTGTAATAGCGCTAGACATTGACAAAGCGCCAGCCCAAACCAAACCACCTGCTGCTGCAATAGTAAAAAGCTGCCATTTAGTTGATGCTAAAACAAGAGTAATAAAACCTAAGCCTCGTATTAAATAGACCATCATCAAAATGTTTTTTCGTTGTACTATATCAGATAGATAACCCAAAACTAAGGTGCTAAAAATAGCGACTAAACCAATCAAACCAATACCATTAGAACTGGTGATAGGATCAAAACCATGATCGATAAGCATTGGGACACCATGTGTTCCTAATAAATTCATACTGAAGCCACAAGTAAAAAGCCCAAAACTCAGCTGCCAAAATGGACGTGTTTTTAACACATCTATAAGTTTGATACTAGGCTCTATTTTTTGATTGATAACAGGCTCTATACTATAGACTTCGATTTCAGATTGATTATCTTTCATAATAAACAAAGCAATAGGCAAAGCGATAATCATAAAAATCACAGCAAATGAAATTAGCGTTGTTTGCCATCCATAAATAGGAATGAAGAAAGCAAAAACAGGTAACATCACTGCAATACCTGCCATACTTCCTGTTGATAAAATAAATAAAGCCAATCCTCTACGCTTGATAAACCAACGTGCCACAATGGGCGTAAAACTGACAGAACCAACAAAGGAAGTACCAAAAGATAACGCAACACCAAAAGATAGAAAAAAGTTCCAATAATCAGTTGAGTTAGCTGACCAAACAGTAGAAATAATAATAATGATGGAACCTAATATTAGGACAAAACGAGTACCATATTTACCGACTAAATATCCCGATATTGGCATAGCAATTCCAGAGAAAAGCATACCTATAGCAATGATTCCAGAAAGTACGCTACGACTAAAATTCAGATCATTTGCAATGGGCAGAAAAAAAACCCCCATACTCATTCTTAATCCACTAGAAAGTAAAGTTAGAAAGGAGGCCGCAATAACAATATTCCAACCAAAATACCACGGAGATCGCATAATAAACTCCTGATTATTTTTTATAGAAAACGGTTCAAAAATTCTAGCATTTAAGTTTAGTCGATGTGTATAAGTTATTTATTTTCCGCTATAATATTTATTTATCTATATTCACAAAAAGTTAAGGAAAGTTATATGTCAACAAACATGATTCGTATTGCGATCACTGGCGCGGGTGGCAAAATGGGACGGCAACTTATCCAAGCTGTTTCGCAAATCAAAGGGGTTACCTTAGGAGCAGCATTTGAACGAGCAGGTTCCTCACTAATTGGTAGTGATGCAGGTGAGCTTGCAGGGATCGGTATTTGTGGCATTAAAGTCACCGATAATCTAGAACAAGCTAAAGATCAATTTGACGTATTGATCGATTTTACGCGACCTGAAGGTACACTCGCCCACTTAGCTTTTTGTGTTGAAAATAAAAAAATGATAATCATTGGCACAACTGGTTTTGATGATGCAGGTAAACAAGCTATTGCTGATGCAGCTAAAAGCATTGCCATTGTCTTTGCTGCAAACTTCAGTGTCGGTGTTAACTTAGTGCTAAAATTATTGGAAAAAGCTACCAAAATTATGGGCGGTTATACTGATATCGAAATTATTGAAGCCCATCACCGTCACAAGGTTGATGCTCCTTCTGGTACAGCATTAGCCATGGGTGAAGCAATAGCAGATGCACTTGATTGCAACTTAAAAGATCGTGCAGTTTACTGTCGCGAAGGTCACACAGGGGAAAGACCTCAAGGTGCTATCGGCTTTGCCACTATCCGAGCAGGGGACATAGTAGGAGAACATACTGCTATCTTTGCCGATATTGGCGAGCGCGTTGAAATTAGTCATAAAGCATCTAGCCGCATGACATTTGCTAATGGTGCTGTTCGAGCCGCATTATGGCTTGCCAAACAGCCAGTTGGATTATACGATATGCGTGATGTCCTAAATCTCAATAATTTGTAATTCCAAAATGTTAGATGAAATCTGGATGCGTCGTGCATTAATGCTTGCTAATCGTGCCGAATCGATTGGAGAAATCCCAGTCGGTGCGGTGATTGTTGATGAAAATAATCAAATTATTGGTGAGGGTTTTAATCAACCCATTAGTAAGCATAATCCCACTGCGCATGCCGAAATAATCGCTATTGAACAAGCGGGTAAATTTACGAATAACTATCGCATAATCAATACAACACTATATGTCACTCTTGAACCTTGTATTATGTGTGCAGGTGCAATTATTCATAGTCGTATTAAACGTGTAGTATATGGTGCAAGTGATTATAAAACTGGCGCAGCAGGCTCTTTCATCGATATTCTTGCTCAGCAAGGGATCAACCATTATGCAGAAATTAAAGGCGGAGTGCTAGCTAACGAATGTAGCGCTATTTTAAGTGAGTTTTTTAAAAAACGGCGTTTACAAAAAAAAATGATTAAAAATAGTTGTCAAAAAGTTTCAGGTAACTAGGTGTTTGAGTATAAAATACGAAAATCTGTTACTATGTTAGTTTAATAAAAAATGGGGTCGCTTATTCTTTTTATATAGGAAAATTGTTAGAATCTAATTTAATTTTTAAAAGTTAATTTGAGCACTATTAATGAAAAAACACACATTAGAAATGATGATATCAGCTGATGATATCCAAAAACGTGTAATTGAGCTAGGCCAACAAATAAGTCAAGACTATAAAAATAGCCAAAATGAACTTATTTTAGTTGGACTTTTACGTGGCTCTTTTATTTTTATGGCCGATTTGAGCCGAGCAATTACTGTCGGGCACGAAGTTGATTTTATGACAGCATCAAGCTATGGTAATGCTGTTATTAGTAACCGTGACGTTAAAATCTTAAAGGACTTAGATGAAGATATCCGTGATAAAGATGTATTAATTATCGAAGATATTATAGATACAGGTAATACCCTTAGCAAAGTCATGGCTATTTTAGAATTGCGCCATCCACGCAGTATTGAAATTTGTACGCTATTAGACAAACCCTCTCGCCGTGAAGTAAACGTTCCAGTTAAATATATCGGATTTTCAATTCCTGATGAATTTGTTGTGGGTTATGGTATTGACTATGCTCAACACTACCGTCACTTACCTTTTATCGGTCATGTAACTTTACTTGAATCTTAATATTATACGAGGTATATGTGTCTCGATTCTCCTGTTCATTAGGTTTACTTTTAGTTATGACAGCTACGACAAGTTATGCTGACATGAAGTTATCCATTAAGGGATTAAAAGGCGATCTTGCAGATAATGTTGAGGCACGAACTTCATTAATTACACCTGACAAAGTTAGTGATACTCCAAATTTTAAGCGTTATTTTGAAAGCGAAACAAAAAAAGCATTACGTGCATTGGGTTACTACTCTCCTAGCTTTGAATATAACGCACAAAACCCAAAAGTTCTTGTTGTTAACGTTTCACCTGGCGACCCCGTATTAGTTGAGCAGCTTAATATTAATATTACTGGTGAGGGGAAACAAGATCCTGATTTTCAATATTTACTTAAAAACAACTTACCAAAAATTGGCGATGTGTTAAATCATGGTATTTATGAATCATTTAAGAAAAGCCTGCAAAATTTATCACTAAAAAAAGGTTACTTTGATGCCAATATGCCTAAACATCAATTAGCTGTATCTATGTCTGATCATCAAGCCTTTTGGAATATTGATTATACAACAGGTAGGCGATATCGATTTGGTAAAGTTACTTTTCATAATGCTAAAATTCGTGATGACTATTTAGCTAATATTGTGCCATTTAAAGACGGTGAGGAATATACAGCTGAACAATTATCATTATTAAATAGACGCCTTACTTCTACAAACTGGTTTAATTCAGTGGTTGTTGTCCCAGATTTTCCTCATCTAACCGAAGATAGAGTTCTTCCCATTGATGTAGAAACCTCACCCCGAAAAAAAAATAATATGGACTTAGGGTTGGGCTTTTCAACAGATAACGGCGTGCATGGTAAGATTGGTTGGAATAAACCTTGGATCAATAGTCGAGGGCAAAGTTTTCAAAGTAACTTATCACTATCTTCGCCAGAACAATTGGTGACCATGAGTTACAAAATCCCTTTAAAAAAATCACCTTTAGAGCAATATTACACTATCCAAGGTGGTTATAAAAAGATAGATAATAATGATACCTACTCACGTTCTTATACGTTCGGTGCTTTACGTAATTGGGATAATTTTTATGGATGGCAAACAGCATTAGGATTAAATGTGTTAAATGATGACTTTACCCAAGGTGATTCAAGTTTTAAAACATTTTTGTATTACCCGTCGCTTAGCATATCAAGAATCCGTTCTGATGGTAATTTATTAGCAATGTGGGGCGATTCACAACGTTATTCTGTTGAATCAGCTGGAGAAGTATTAGGTTCAGATATTAATCTAGTGCGATTTCAAGCACAACAAACTTGGATTCGCTCCTTAAAAAAATCGCATCGATTTATAGCTCGTGGCAATTTTGGCATTATACAAGCGAGCAATTTTGACCGTGTTCCACCATCATTTAGATTTTTTGCTGGTGGTGAACGCAGTATTCGAGGTTACAGTTATCAGTCTATTTCGCCTAAGGATAAAAAAGGTAAATTAAAAGGAGCTTCTAAACTCATCACTGGTTCACTTGAATATCAATATAATTTATCTGGATCATGGTGGGGAGCTGCATTTGTAGATACAGGTGAAGCTATAGATAAAGTTGATAAAACTAAATTTTATACAGGAACTGGTTTTGGCATTCGTTGGGCTTCTCCGGTTGGGCCAATAAAGGTTGATTTAGCAACACCACTTAACAAAGATACAGGTTCAATTCACCTATACATTGGCCTAGGAAGCGAATTATAATATGACTAAATATTCAGCTAGAATTAAAAAAGTAAAAAAATTAAAGCGGATACGTAAATGGAAAAAGCGAAGCATCGCCATTTTATCTGTTATCGCCTTTCTAATTGTTTTTGTTATTTTGTTTATATACACCAGTCTTGGTGTAAAACTAACCACCTATGTTTTAAATAAATTTCTACCTGAGTTAAAAATAGCTCAAGTTGAAGGCACCTTTCATGATTTGCATGTACAAGGACTTTCACTTGAATTACCAGGTGTTAATGTTCAAGTTAATGATGCTTCATTTTCACTCGCAGGACTTTGTTTATTAAAGACTGAAGTCTGCGTCAATCAATTCAATGCCAATGGTGTAAATGTTTCCATTAATACTAAAGAAATCGAAAGTTCACCAAGTGAAACTACTATTGATACTACCGCAGAACAACATTTTGTTCTCAAAACTCCATTACCTATAGAGCTTAACAGCACACACCTTACTAATGTAAAAGTCACTGTTGATGATATGCAATTTGGAATGTCTGACTTCACGGGTAAAGCCACATGGGTTAATAATCAGATTCATGTTTATCCTGCTGTTGCCACAGAGTTAAATGCTATTTTTACAGATAATAAAGCAGCAAATGTACCCGTAAAAACGTCCGATAAAGATATCGCACTTAATGAAAAAATCGCCCAACTTTTTAATCAACCGCTGATTGAATCATTGCCTCAAGTTAATATTCCATTAGATATTAATGTAACTAGTTTAAGAGGGACAAACTGGCTATTACATATGGGGGGGCAAGATTACCTATTTGATAACGTTGCAATTCAAACCAATATTGTTAATAGTCGTATTATTATAAAACAATTAGATACAGATGCTATAACTCCCTATGCTAGCGGACATGCTTCACTTTCAGGTGAAATCACATTACACGATGACTGGCCTGTATTAGCTTTAATAAAGGCAAATACCGAACAAAATCAACTTGATGCACAGTTTTCAGGAAAATTACTTGGTGAGTTGTTAACTAACTTAAACCTTGATGGTTTGAATCAAATGGTGATGAGTGGACACATCAATTTTATTGAAAAATACTTACCTGTAATCACTCAAATTGAAGGTAAGCATATTCAATGGCCGATTGAAGGAAAAGCTCAGTACCAATTAAATGATTTTTCAGCATCAATAAACGGTAATGTAAAACAGTTTCAAATGTCAGTCAAAGGTATTATTGAAGGGAAAGAATTAATTAATACCTCATTTGATATTGCTGGTAAAGGAACTAATCAAGATGCAAGCATTGATCATGGAATCATTAAATTACCCCAAGGTGAAATTAATATAGATGGAAATATAAGTTGGCCACAAACATTACAATGGAATGTCAACATAAAACTGAATAATGTTGATATGAACAAAGAACTACCTAACTATCCGATTCGATTAAATGGTCAATTTAAAACTACAGGCGTGCTAGACAAAGATAAATGGGCGTTTGATTTTTCCAATCTACAACTAAAAGGTAATATTAACCATGCTAATTTTTTAGCATCTGGTAACGTATATGTTGATTCTGAAAACTTAGCCACTGCAAATAATTTTGCAATTAAATGGGGAAAAAATCAGATCGATTTAAATGGTTCAGCTGAAAAAGGCAACTTACTGGCGAAATTAAATCTCGAATCATTATCCTTATTAGTTGATGGTATGCAAGGTTCAATTGTGGGCAATATAAAACTTAATCGCACCCATGATAATGCAATTATAGATACTAGTTTAGCCATTAACTCGCTATCTTTTAACACCATCAAAATAGCCAAAGCTAATCTTATAGGTAAAGTTGAGTATAAAGAACAGATCAGTGGCAACATTAAACTCACAGGACAATCAATAGAGCTTTCAGTCCAAACCATAAAAAAACTAAATGTTGATCTATCTGGTAGTGAAAGCCAACATATGTTAACCGTTAATATTGATGGTGAACCTGCATCACTAAAAACATCGTTAACAGGAAAACTTGATAAAAAACGCACAAAGTGGAACGGAACCATTCCAGGTGCGCTACTCAATTTAAATAAAAATAATAGTTGGCAATTAGCTAAATCTGTTGACTTATCTTATGATGTTAATAATCAAATCCCAGCAATTAATGCTCATTGTTGGATTAATGGAAAGTCAAGCATTTGCCTTGATAAACAATTTTTGTTAGCTAAAAATACCGATACAAGTATCACCTTAAAAAACATTAATCTATCTAGGCTACCAATACCAAATGACGGTGAAACCAAACTTACTGGTAATGTAAATGGAAAAATAACTATTCAATTTAATAATAACAATACAATACCATTAATAAAAGCAAATTTAACAAGTTATGATGTTTATATTCAACAAATGGTTACCTCTCAATCATTGCTATTACCTTTTGATGTTTTCAAAATAGATGCTGAATTTAATGAACAACAAGCTAAATTGGATTGGAAATTTGGTCTAAATAAATTAGGAAAAATAAACGGTAATCTTGTTATTACTGATCCAATTGAACAAAAAAAATTAAGTGGTCAATTAAGTATCGATCACTTAGCTTTAGCAATTATTAACCCATTATTAGATAGCAAAGACTATGCTAAAGGGGCTATTAATGGTAACGTTAAATTTTCTGGCTCATTAAATGAGCCATTGCTAACAGGAAATATTAACTTACAAAATAGCGAAATCAAATCTAGCCAATTACCAATTGATATTAAATCAGCTAAATTTGACCTCAATTTCAATGGTAAATCATCCTCATTAAAAGGTATTTTAACAACTCAAGCTGGCAATGTTAATATTAATGGTAATGCCAGCTGGAATACTATAGATAAATGGCAAGCCTCGTTAGCTGTTAATGGCGCTGCCATGGAAGTTACTGTGCCACCAATGATTGTTATGTCAATTGTTCCAGATATTAAAATCAATGCAACACAAGATGAATTAACTTTGTTAGGTAAAGTTAGCATTCCAAAAGGAAAAATAACCGTTGAATCACTACCTGCATCAAGTATTGATGTCTCACCAGATGAAGTAATGCTCGATATAAATCGTAAACCTATTAGGCCTCAGGAATTTGGCATTAAAATCAATAGTCATCTTGCAATTGATATTGGTGATAACGTTATTGTCGATGCTTTTGGACTAAAGGCTTCGCTTAAAGGTAGTTTAACTGCGGCACAAACCAATAAAGGACTCGATTTGCATGGTGAAGTTTTGATTCCAACAGGTCGATTCCATGCTTATGGGCAAGATTTAATTATTCATAAAGGTATCATTACTTTTTCAGGATCGGCAGATCAAGCTACACTCGATATTGAAGCAATTCGTAATCCAGAGGCAATGGAAAATAGCAATATCATGGCAGGAATTCGTATTACAGGATCTTCTGAATCGCCAAAAATTGAAGTATTTTCAGATCCCGCCATGTCACAGCAAGAAGCGCTCTCTTACTTAATCCGAGGACAAGGACTCGATAGTACAGAACAAAGTGATAGCGATATGATGACAGCATTGCTGGTCGGTATTGGCACAGCGAAAACAGGTAAATATATTGGCGATATTGGTAATGTATTTGGTATTAAAAATCTAACACTTGATACGCAAGGTGCCGGTAATAACTCTAAAGTTGTGGTTAGTGGCTACATATTACCTAATTTACAACTTAAATATGGTGTAGGTATATTTGATTCGCTGGCAACCTTTACTTTGCGTTACAGACTAATGCCTAGTCTCTATTTAGATGCTACATCAAGTTTAGCGCAAACACTGGATCTGATTT
Organism: Gilliamella sp. Occ4-3; assembly: GCF_001690675.1. Classification (NCBI taxonomy): domain Bacteria; kingdom Pseudomonadati; phylum Pseudomonadota; class Gammaproteobacteria; order Orbales; family Orbaceae; genus Gilliamella; species Gilliamella sp. Occ4-3. The sequence goes on along the minus strand of NZ_LZHR01000108.1, from coordinate 118,241 downwards.
ATCAATTTGATTTTTAATCATTAGCCCAAAGGACTCTATGTCATTACCTTATGCTGTATCTCAATGGAGTAAAATGCTAAAATCTGCCTAGCCTAAAACGTGCTAACTGACGCTTTAACTAGGCTGCATATAAGGGTAGCCATTTCAACGATAAAATAGTGCTATCAGTATTTGTTTTTGTTTGGCATTATACAGTCACATCATTTAAAAAAACAATAAAATCAACACCTTTACTAAAAATTTTTAGAACAGAAAGTGACCAAATTTGGCGCAGTTCGTTTTAAAGAACTTGAGTTTTTGGGATACAATCTAGCGATACGGTTTTTAGAATTTTTACTAAGTTTTACGCTCTAATTAGTGCCAAAGAACTCGCTAAAAGCGAGTTCTTTGGCACTAATTTGTTCCTGTTTAACATGTAGTTATATTAGGTTATTCTTCAATTTTTTTATCAAACCAAGAATACCCCATTCCCCTTTTCGTGTAAGCATCCTTTACCTGACTACAAGGATATCCTTCTTTTATTGCTTTTTGTAATTTACTTTCTTTATTCCAGTCTAATTTTTGAGATTTAACTGCTTCTAATTTATCTATGCATGAGTTATATGTAGTAATAAATTCCGCATTATTTTCTGTATAGAATTTAATGTACTTATCATTTTCTTTTTTCCATGCTTTTTCCCAACTAATACTACAAACTGGTAAAAAAACTAGGTCATCTGCACAGTATAGTGATTTTGTTGATTCAATGGTTTGGATATCAGCATTAGCCAATTCATCAGCCGCCTTTTCCTCTAACGCTTTTTCGGCAACACTACAATTAGAACCAGTTCTTTTATCTAATTTACATAAAGACTGCATTTTTTCTTTAATTTCATTAAAAGATAGTTGTTTTAACTCTTTTTTACCTTCATCTACTTTTTCTTTATAAATCGTTTCCCAAGCTTCACATTTCGGGCTTTTATTAAACGAAAAACTACTTTTACATTCATCTACCTTTAAGTATTCATTAACTGATTCGCCCCACGACATACCAGAAATTTGTTTTTTGATAGCACTCATTTCTGATTCTACTGCTTGTTTTCTTTCGCCTTCTTTCCGTTTCTTTTCTAATTCATATTTTATCTTTTTGTCTTTTTTAATTGCAGATATTGCAGCACGACATTCAGGATCTTTTTTTATCTTTTCGATACCGTCTTTATCTCTTGCCATAAATGCCTTTTCTAGATCCTGATTACATTGCTCTACTTTTTTATTTGCTGAGTCTATATTGTTTAAATAATATTCCTCATTTTTTTCTTCACAACCGGTTAAAACCATAGCGGTGGTTAATATAATTAAAACGTTTTTTAAGACCTTCATCTATTCTCCTATTTAACTTACTTTTATTTTCATAAGTATAATATAAATAATAAATTGTTATTATTGGTTAATATTTTATATGAATTACCTTACCATTTCTAGAAAATTACTTAATAGTGCAAATTACTCATGTTGTTTATCTAATTTGCGAAAAGACTGTAACAAATATACATAAAAACATACTCACTTATAGCCAACTAACATTTCACGTTTTGAACCAAATCCTTTTCGTTTTTGAACGATAAATCCTGCATTAATTAAATGACGACGAACAAATCCTGCTGCAGTAAAAGTAGCAAAACTACCACCAGATGCTGTCAGGCTAAAACAATTTTTAAATAAACGTTCTGTCCACATATCAGGATTCTTTGCTGGTGAAAACCCATCAAAAAACCAAGCATCAATCAAAACATTTTGCTTTGTTAAAAAATCTGAAAAATTGCTAATATCATCATTACATATCTTTAAACTAACATCGTCAAACTGGAAAGTAGAATCAATTAAAAAAGCCTGAAGTCGTTTTGATAACGAAAGTAATGTTTTATTTTTAAAAAGCACATCATTATGAATTTTTATTAATTCATCTAACGATAACGGGTACTTTTCAACACTAAAAAATGCAAGATGTTTAAGTATATGATTCGGGTTTTGACTTCTAAAATGTAAAAATGTTTCCCATAAAATCAAAAAACTTAGCCCTGAACCAAAGCCTGTTTCGCCAACTATAAATGTATCTTGCTTATGATTCAAAAAACGCTGACGTAAATCATTACCTTCAATAAATACATATCTGGTTTCCTCAATTGCGCCTTCAGTATTAAAATAAACATCATCGAAATGGGTAGAGATAGGAGTTTGATTTTCGTCCCAAGTTATAGTTGGTTTATACATAATCATCCTTTAGAAGAAGCCGTTAACGAACTGTATATTAGCTTAGATTAAGTATATAATATGTAAATTAACTTATGAGGTAAATTATGCTATTTCTTTTTCGCTTAATTAGTGGTGTTATAACTGGTATTATTGTTTGTGTATTAGGCGTCATTTTTTGCCTATTTAATCCAAGAAATCCCAAAAATGTAGCAAGATTTGCTCATTTATTTAGCTTTTTCTTTAAACCTATATTGGGCGTAAAAGTTGATACCCGTACGACCCATAATATCAATAAAATAGGTAGCTGTATCTATATTGCGAATCATCAAGATAACTATGATATAGTTGTAGCTGGTGATGTTGTGCAACCTAAAACGGTAACAGTAGGTAAAAAAAGTCTGGCTTGGATTCCTTTTTTTGGGCAACTTTATTATCTTACAGGTAACATTCTTATTGACCGTAATAATAAATCAAAAGCTCACGACACAATCGGACAAGTTGTTAATGAAATTAAAAAGCGTGGCATATCTATTTGGATGTTTCCTGAAGGTACTCGTAACCGTGGACGGGGATTATTACCGTTTAAAACAGGTGCATTTAAAGCTGCCATTGCTGCTGGAGTACCAATTGTGCCAATCTGTGTATCGCAAACCAATAATATTAAATTAAACCGCCTAAATAATGGACATATCATTGTTGAAATGTTAGAACCTATCGAAACCAAAAATCTAGGCAAAGAGGATGCTAGAGCCTTAATGGAACAGTGCTATAGCCAAATGGCAACTAAAATAGAGCAAATAAATGCTGAAGCAGAACAACTAAACAATCAAAAATAAGTCATGAATAAACAAGATCGTAATTTTGATGATATCAGCAATAAATTTGCACAAAATATTTATGGCACAACCAAAGGTCAAATTCGCGAAGCGGTAGTATGGCAAGAACTAGAAAAAGTTTTAGCTACCTATCCGCACAATAAATCATTAAATATTCTAGATGCTGGTGGAGGACAAGGTCAGATCGCCTGTCGGCTAGCCAAACTTGGGCATCAAGTAACGCTTTGCGATATCTCTGAACAAATGCTAGAACTGGCAAAACAAAAAGCTCAATCCGAAAAGATAAATATAGATTGTCTTTGTTGCTCTATTCAGCAGCTTGATAACTTAATAAACAAACAGTTTGATTTAGTCATTTGTCATGCTGTATTAGAGTGGGTTGCTGAACCAATTGAATTAATAAAATCATTAAAACAACACCTTAAATCTGATGGTTTTTTATCGTTAATGTTTTATAACTATCATGCGCTTTTGTTTAAGACGGTCACATTAGGCAATTTTGGTTACACAAAATCAGGGTTAGCAAAGCGTAAGAAAAAAACTCTTTCGCCCGATTATCCAAGAGTTCCTTCTGACGTATATCTCTGGCTTACACAACTTGATTTTGATATTTTGCAAAAAACAGGGATTCGTATTTTTCATGACTATCTAATCAACAAATCCAAAGCAGAAACTCATTTTGAACAACTATTAGAACTTGAACAAAAATACTGCCAAACTGAACCTTATCTTAATTTAGCAAGATATATTTTAGTTACTGCAAAAAACAAAATGAATTCATAAAAAACTCGTCTTGCTCATGCTTTTTTAAATGAGCACTCGAAAAATTTATCATAAATCGCTATTATAAGCAGATTAGTTTTATTGATTAAGGAAAATGATCATGATTGTTGTAACAGGCGGCGCTGGGTTTATTGGTAGTAATATTGTTAAAGGTTTGAATGACCTGGGGCACAAAGATATTTTGGTGGTTGATGATCTAACTGACGGCACTAAATTTTCTAATCTGGCTGATCTAGATATTGCTGATTATATGGACAAAGATGAGTTCATCGCAGCCATTATTAGCCATGAAGATCTTAATATTGATGTTGTTTTTCATCAAGGTGCTTGTTCGTCAACCACAGAATGGGATGGCAAGTTTATGATGGAAAATAACTATGACTATTCTAAAGACTTGTTGCATTACTGTCTCGATTTCAATATTCCATTTTTATATGCTTCATCAGCTGCTACTTATGGTGGGCGCAGTGATAACTTTATTGAAGATCGCATTTACGAAAAGCCATTAAACGTATATGGATATTCTAAATTCTTATTTGACCAATATGTAAGACAATTACTACCCAAAGCTAATTCACCAATTTGTGGATTCCGTTATTTTAATGTCTATGGACCACGTGAATCACACAAAGGTAGCATGGCTAGCGTTGCATTTCACTTAAATGAACAAATTAATAAAGGGGAAAAACCAAAACTCTTTGCAGGTAGTGAAAACTTTAAACGTGATTTTATTTATGTTGGTGATGTCGTTGAAGTCAATTTATGGTTCTGGAAAAATAAAATATCAGGAATTTATAACTGTGGAACAGGTCGAGCAGAGTCGTTCCAAGCTGTTGCTAATGCGGTTCTTACTTATCATAAAAAAGATGAAATTGATTATATTCCTTTCCCTGAACATCTAAAAGGACGCTATCAAAGCTATACCCAAGCTGATCTGACTAAATTTAAACAAACTAAATGCCCAATTGAATTTAAGAATGTTGCAGAAGGAACTGCTGAATATATGAAATGGCTCAATGAACAATAAGATGGAATTGATTAAATGAAAACACTCATTATTGGTCCTTCATGGGTTGGCGATATGATGATGTCGCAAAGCCTGTATCGTACATTAAAACAACTTGATTCTAATAACGAAATTGATGTTTTAGCACCGGCTTGGTGTCGAGCGCTATTAAATAAAATGCCAGAAGTGAATCAAGCAATTGCAATGCCATTAGACCATGGTGAGTTTGCGTTAAAAAAACGTCATAAAATAGGTCAATCACTGCGTGATAACCATTATGATCATGCTATTGTATTACCTAATTCATTCAAATCAGCATTGATTCCATTTTTTGCCAAAATTCCTAAACGTACAGGTTGGAAAGGCGAGATGCGTTATGGTTTATTAAACGATCTTCGTAAACTTGATAAGCAAGCATTTCCGTTGATGATTGAACGCTATATTGCTCTTGCTTATCCTAATAGACAGACTCATTCGGCTTCCGATTTACCACAACCACTACTATGGCCAAAACTCAATGTCGAACAAAATGAAATAACCCAAGCTCTTTCAACTTTTACTATAACACAAGATGAACCATTAATTGGCTTTTGTCCTGGTGCTGAATTTGGTCCTGCAAAACGTTGGCCCGATTATCATTATGCGGCACTTGCTGATATGCTAGTTAAACAGCACGCTAAAGTTATTATTTTGGGGTCCCAAAATGATCGCAAAGTAGGAGAACAAATTATTGCTAAAATGATACATCGCGATAAATGTATCAATCTAGCAGGTCAAACACAACTAGAACAAGCTGTTAGCCTAATTGCTGCTTGTAAAGCTATTGTGACTAATGACTCTGGACTAATGCATGTTGCAGCAGCTTTAGACAGACCACTGGTTGCTCTTTATGGGCCAAGTAGTCCAGATTTTACCCCTCCACTATCAGATAAAGCTGAAGTTATTCGTTTAATTACCGGATACCACCGTGTTCGTAAAGGCGATGCAGAACAAGGTTACCATCAAAGCCTGATCGATATTAAACCCGATATTGTTTTCGAAACCTTGATGAAACTCATCATGCGCTGTAAGAAGAGTAATGAATAATGAGAGTATTAGTGGTTAAAACATCATCCATGGGGGATGTACTTCATTCTTTACCAGCATTAACTGATGCTGCTAACAATTTACCAAATATATCCTTTGATTGGGTAGTAGAAGAAAATTTTGCCCAAATACCTAGTTGGCACTTTGCTGTAAACCAAGTGATACCGGTTGCAATAAGACGCTGGCGAAAAAATTGGTTCGCTAAAGCAATTCGTCAAGAGCGCCATGATTTTGTTGATACCTTAAGACGACAACATTATGATGTGATTATTGATGCACAAGGACTAATTAAAAGTGCGTTTCTTATTACTCGTAAAGCACGGGGTATTAAACACGGTTTGGATCGCAAAAGTATCAAAGAACCAATTGCTAGTTGGTTTTATGATGTAAAACACAATGTACCTAAACAAATGCATGCTATTGAGCGCGTTAGATTACTGTTTGCAAAAAGCCTACAATATACATTACCTAATTCAATGGGTGATTATGCTATTGCGCGTCACTTTTTATCTTCATTACCTAACGATAATCAGCAATATCTAATTTTTTTACACGCAACAACACGTGATGAAAAGCACTGGAACGAAGATGCTTGGCGAAAATTAATTAAATTAGTTGAGCCTACTGGGTTAAAAATAAAATTACCTTGGGGAGCACCACATGAGCAAGCACGAGCAATTCGTCTAGCACAAGGATTCCAATACGTAGAGGTGCTTCCCAAACTTTCACTTTCAGATATAGCAACCATCATTGCGGGAGCAAAAGCCGTTGTTTCGGTTGATACAGGTTTAAGTCACCTAACTGCTGCATTGGATCGTCCAAATATTACTTTATTTGGCAAAACCGATCCTAATTTGATTGGCGGCTATGGAAAAAATCAATTTAGTATTATCTCAGATGAAAAATGCATGCAAACCATTCAAGCTGAACAAGTTTATAAACAATTAGTTAGCTTTTTATAAGTGGAATAAAAAGAAATGAATTTAATGAATAAATATAGTACTCTTATTTATGAAAAATATGCGCAAATTGGCAGCAATGATCTTGGTTATATTGATGATGCCTTAGGTGCTGTTATGCAAGTATTAGACGAAGTTGTTCGTAACGAAAATGTCCCACAAGAACTAAAAGATAAAGCCGCTTATGCAGCGGCTAATTTACTGATCAGCGACTTTGATGTTAAATAGTGGTTGGTAAATTAATAATAAAACGGGTTGATTGCTCATCAGACTCAGCGTAAATTGAACCTTTATGTGTTTGAATAATGGATTTGACGATAGCAAGCCCTATTCCAGTGCCTGAATTATCATTACGATGACGTGATTCGTCAACTCGATAAAACCGATCAAAAAGGTGTGGCAAATGTTTACTATCAACTCTCTTGCCTGGGTTCGAAATGATGATTCGAATTCGCTTTTCACTTACTTGACTTAAAATTATAGTGATAGTCTGATTTTCAGGTGTATAACGAATTGCATTGGATAAAATATTACTGATTGCCCTACTTAACATCATCTTATCACCTTGAATATGGGAGCAATTTCCTTCAAGATTAAAGGCAATATTCTTCTCGTCGGTAAGTGGTTCAAAATATTCACACATCATTGTGATCAAGCTATGTAAATCAATATTGATTAAATTAGGCACCAATTGACGATTATCTGCTTGTGCTAAAAATAACATATCAGAAATCATCTGTGACATTTTTTCGTATTCTTCTAAATTTGAATATAAAATCTCGCGATATTCATTAGTTGTTCTAGCATTACTCAGTACTATTTGCGTTTGAGTTGTTAAATTGGTAATAGGCGTTCGCATCTCATGAGCGATATCTGCGGTAAAATTACGTTGCCGCTGAAACACATCCTCTATCCGATTAAGCATCTCATTAAATGCTTTCACTAAACTAACATATTTAATTGGTACTAAAGAAGCAGGAATACGATAATTTAAACTTTTAAAATTAACTTTTTCGATCTTTTTAATCAACCGATTAATTGGTTTTTGGGTAAAATAGACACTGATAAAAGAACCAATTAAGGCCAAAATACAAGCAATAGCAATAAGCAAGCCTAAACCATCGTGTAATCGCCGAATGAATTCGAGATGTAAATCACGACCAACAGCAACTATAGTGGTATATTGTCTACCATTTTCAATCGAAACTCGTGAAGCGGCAATTCGATATGATGCTTTATCTTGATTCCAAATAGCGGTACTGTGATTTGCAATAATGGTATCAAAATCAATGTGATTTTTAGCAACAGTTAGATTAGGACCACGTGTTCGATAAACAATTTTACCTTTCTCATCAATAACATAAACAAATAGGCGATGATGTCCTGTCAAAATTAATAATAAATTTTGAATAAATTCGTCACGATTTTCATCTGGAGAATAATAAATAAGTTCACGTTCTATAGAATCAATAACCGAATTAAGTTCAGACACATTTTGTTGGATTGAAATTTTTTCAAAAGAACGTTCAATAAAAAAACTAAAACAATAAAGTAAACCGCAGGTTAATAAACAAACAATAAGAGGTAAGCGAAATGATATTAACTTATTCTGTTTCATCCAAGACATCTAACTTATACCCCATTCCACGGACTGTATGAATCAATTTTGGCTCGAAATCAGCATCAATTTTATTACGCAATCTCCGAATTGCAACATCAATCACATTAGTATCACTATCAAAATTCATATCCCAAACTTGAGATGCAATTAATGATCGTGGTAATACTTCCCCCGGATAACGTAAAAAATATTCTAATAACAAAAATTCTTTATTGGTTAAATCAATGCGTTTATCTCCACGTGTTACCATACGTTTAGGAAGATCCATGACCAGATCTGCAATACTCAATTGGGAATTATTGACTTGAGGGACATTACGTCGGAGCATAGATTTCACACGAGCTAATAACTCGGCAAACGAAAAAGGTTTTACTAGATAATCATCAGCACCTAAGTTTAGGCCTTTAACTTTATCATCCACACTTCCCATAGCGGTAAGTAACATGATAGGTGTCTCTTTGCCTGCTTCACGCAGTGACTGAACAATTTTCCAACCAACTATATCAGGCAACATCACATCTAAAATAATTAGATCATAATCTTCTGTCATGGCTCTATGATAACCATCAAGACCATTATTTGTTAAATCAACAACAAACCCAGATTCAACTAGACCTTGACGAAGATACTCACCTGTTTTTTGCTCATCTTCAACTACTAACAATTTCATACTTGAATATTTCCTTTGTTATTTGTCTGGTTGTCGTAATTGCATAACACAGCTATAGAATAAATGATAAACACCAAACCAATCATGATGGTTTAATGACTATTTTGTAATCCTAATGTCATTAATTAGTTGGTTTATCTTTGTTATAGTAGCTACACAATGATTCATGAGGCTAGACATTATTGTTTCATTGTTTTATTTCCTTTCATCCATTCCTTGCAATTTAATGCAGCCCTAGTTTATCTAGGGTTTTTTTTTGTTATAGATCGATGCAAGTTTACATACACCCGAAACAACAATTAGTTAGGTATGAATTGAGTATATTTTAACAAAAATACTCTACATTGAATATTAATTCCTTTTACTTTTTATACAACACAATACCCGTCTCAACATGATCTGTATAAGGAAATTGATCAAACATAGCAAAATGTTGAATTGAATGTGTTTTAATCAATAACTGTAAATTGTCACGCAATGTATTAGGATTACACGAAATATAAATAATTTTTTTATAGGTTTTTAATATATTAATGGTATTTAAATCCACTCCCCCACGTGGTGGATCTACAAGTACCGTATCACACTGATATTCATCCAAATTGATTCCTTTTAAACGATTAAACTCTCGTTCTTTTTTAATTGCACTAGTAAATTCTTCGGCTGACAACCGTACAATATCAAGATTATCAATTTGATTAACTTCAATATTATGCTGAGCTGAATAAACAGATGCTTTAGCTATTTCAGTGGCCAATACTTTGCGAAAGTTTTGTGCTAGTGCAATTGAAAAGTTACCATTACCACAATAAAATTCAAGTAAATCACCAGTTGAATTTTTAGTGACCGATATAGCCCACTGTAGCATTTTAATATTTACGGCAGCATTTGGTTGAGTAAAACTATTTTCAATTTGCCGATAAATAAACGTTTTATCCATTACTGGCAACACTTCATCAACATAATCCACATCAATTGCTATTTTTTGATTACTCGCTCGCCCTACAATATTAGCAACTACTCCATGTTCAGCTAATTGAGCTTTTAATTTTTTTGCTTCGATGATCCATCCATCACTTAACTTTTTATGATATAAAAGCGTAATTAATAGCTGACCACTTAAAGTCGAAAAATAATCAATTTGAAACAGCATATGGCGAAGTAACAAATTATGTTGTAACAAAGGTAAAATAGTTTGCATTGCTTGATTAATTAGTTTTGTTGCAATAGGAAATTCATCAACCCGTATTCGTTTTTTTGTTTTTTTATCATACATAATATGATAAAGATCTTCACCATCATGCCAGATCCTAAACTCGGCACGCATACGATAATGACTAATAGGTGAACAATATACCGATAATTCGGGCAGTGAAAAATCCGATAATAACGCTTTTAAATTATCTACTTTTTTTTTCAACTGTTGATTATAATTATCATTCGAGAAACATTCGGTCATATTCATTATCTAATAGTTATTAAAGAAGTATTATTTAATATGGAAATTTGAGCCAATCTGCGTTAAACAACAAAATAATTAAACATTAATTATTTAAACCAATTTAACCTCAGTAGGGTAGTATAAATAATCATTATGCATGTTATCGCTTAACGGACGCATATCTTATCACAAGCAGCTAACAATGATAAGTTTTGCTTAAATAAAACATCTAGTTTTAGATATAAAACTATGTCTTACACTGTAATAACTACCTTACAATTAATCGCCCCATAAAAATAGAATAATATTCCATCACATTTTTATTGATTGTAGTTATAACGATTAACGTTATAATGTGCCTAATAATTTTAGATGAAAAGAACACTATGACTGCACACACTTTTTCTGGTTTAGAATTAGATAATATTTTAATTCACAATCTCCAAACACAAAATATAAATACTCCAACCGTAATCCAAGCACAAACAATCCCTGTTGCTTTAGATGGCAAAGATATTTTAGGTTCTGCACCAACAGGCACAGGTAAAACGCTAGCTTTTTTAATTCCGGCCGTACAACATCTACTCGATTTTCCACGCCGTAAACCAGGCCCACCACGAATTTTGATTTTAACACCAACGCGTGAACTAGCCATGCAAATTGCTGAACAAGCCAAATTATTAACCGGATCAACAAATTTAAGTATTGCAACTATAACTGGCGGTGTTGCTTATATAAATCACGCTGAAGTGTTTAGTAAAAACCAAGATATCGTTATTGCTACAACAGGCCGATTATTACAGTATATAAAAGAAGAGAATTTCGATTGCCGAGCAGTTGAAATGCTTATTTTAGACGAAGCTGATCGGATGTTAGACATGGGTTTTTCACAAGATGTCGAAATGATATCTGCCGAAACCCGTTGGCGTAAGCAAACCTTATTATTTTCTGCCACACTGGAAGGTGAAGGACTGCATAACTTTGCTACCCGTATTTTGAATGATCCAATCGAAATCAATGCCGAGCCTTCACGAAAAGAGCGTAAAAAAATCCTGCAATTTTATTATCGTGCCGATGATTTAACTCATAAAGTAGCACTTCTTATTCACTTATTAAAGCAAGAAGAATTAAAAAAAACAATTGTATTTGTTCGTAAACGTGAACGTGTGCATGAATTAGTTAGTTTACTGCACCAAGCTGGTATCCATAGCTGCTATTTAGAAGGTGAAATGGTACAAACAAAACGCAACGAAGCAATAAAAAGGATCAACAATAATATTGTCAGTGTACTTGTTGCAACCGATGTTGCTGCTCGAGGTATTGATATTGACAATATTACTCATGTTATTAATTTTGATGCACCAAAAACTGCCGATGTATATTTACACAGAATTGGACGCACCGCTCGAGCGGGGAAAAAAGGAACAGCTATTATGCTAGTCGAAGCGCATGATAACGAATTACTGCAAAAAATTGAGCGCTATATTAAAGAACCAATCAAATTAAGAACGATTGATGGATTACGCCCTAAAACTAAAGCACCAAAACCAGTAACTAAGAAAAAACCTTCACAAAAAGCAAAACAAAAAAGTGCGAACAAAAAGCAAGAACAAGTAAAAAAGAAAAAGATAAAACAACGCTATCGAGACACAAAAAATAAAGGCAAACCGAAAATCAATAACTAATACCGAATAATAATCATAACTTAATAGTTTAAACTTATGATACCAATCGTTTATAACAACTTTGACAATGGATTTTAATTGCTATAATGCTACGCTATATGAGTTGCAGTTAATTATAAAGGAGAAATACTATGACACTAGTCACTCGCAAAGCACCAGATTTTACATCAGCAGCAGTTTTAGGTACTGGTGAAATTGTCAATAATTTCAATTTATTACAACACATCAATGGTAAATATGCCGTTGTATTCTTTTGGCCAATGGACTTCACCTTTGTTTGCCCATCAGAAATCATTGCATTTGATCACCGTCTAGAAGAATTCAAAAAACGTGGTGTTGAAGTAATTGGTGTTTCGATGGACTCTGAATATGTACATAATGCATGGCGCAATACTCCACAAGATAAAGGTGGTATTGGTGCAGTTAAATTCCCAATTGTTGCAGATGTCAAACACTCAATTATGCAATCTTATGGTATTGAACATCCTGAAGCAGGAGTTGCACTGCGAGCTTCGTTCTTTATTGACAAATCAGGAATTGTACGCCATGAAACAATTAACGATTTACCAATTGGACGTAACATTGACGAAATGATTCGTATTGTTGATGCCTTCCAATTCCATGAAGAACATGGCGAAGTTTGCCCTGCTCAATGGACAAAAGGTAAAAAAGGCATGCAAGCAAATCCAAATGGCGTTGCTAGTTTCTTAAAACAGCATGCTGACGAGATTTAATTCAGTATAATTTTTATTCATCCATATCTTATTTTACGCTTTGCGTTACCGGAGTTAATCTCCGGTTTTTTTATATATAAACGCAATTAATTATAGAGTGGCATGTAATCCTACAACACCAACGATAATAATGGTGAGACCAAATATACGAGGAAAATTCTTAGGCTCATTAAATAACAGCATATTGGCTAACACGGCCCCCGAAGTCCCAAGACCAACCCAAACAGGATATACAATACTCAATTCAAGATAATGGAGCGAAAAATAGAAAAGCACAAAAGAGACAAAAAAACCTCCCCAATATAAAACCAATCTAAATAGACCTTTTTGCTCAGCATATAATTTAAGGCCTATAGCACCAATTACTTCAAAAACTGATGCAATTAATATTAACAGCCATCCCATGATTAAATTGTCCTTATTAAAATATTAACTGTCGGCACGTTTTAGTTGTACAACACCAATAATAATTATTGCCACAAAAAAAAGTTGAATTAGCTTAATCTCTTTATTAAAAAGTAAGATATCAATTAGCGTTGCACCAACAGCACCAACACCTGAAAATATGGCATAAACCGTGCCTGTAGGTATTGTCTTACAAGCATTGGTTAAAAACGTAAAATCAATAATAATGAGCGATACAATAATAATCCATTGCCAAAGCTCAGTTGCGATGCTAAATCCTAAAATCCAACATATTTCAAAAAAGCAGGTTAGCACCACAAATGCCCACTCTTTATTCATGCTAAACATATAGCTACCTCGTTTATGCTACTTTATTTTATGTCGTAATCAATTTTCTGCTGCAATGTGTTTAAGTATAATGCTTGATTATGCCCTATTGCCTAAAAGCAACGACAAAACAAAAGATGGTTCGCAAATAGAATTTGCCGCCAAAAGATATCAATTGTTATATGGTCCTATCCATTAAACCAAAACGCCTAACGTTCACGAAACATCATCACAATTTTTATTATTATTTTTCAATAAGTAAGTAATTCTATAATGAAGATATATAAATGGCAAGGACAAAATTACACAATTCAAAGTTAGATAGCTTATACAAACTAACCAATTCACCTCTATATAATACTTAAGCATGCAAGATATAATAAAGTTTTGTGATTTATTAGAAAAAAATAAAAAAAGTTATATCTTTTTTAATTTAACCTAAAATCGTTATAGAATGATAAAAAAACACTTTTTAGGCATTTTTTAACTAAATTGTATAATAAACATATTGTACTTATTAAATATTGTTAATTGTGACAATACTTAATATTTTTTAAACATTAGGAAAAAGGGAGCTAGCATGTCAAAAAAGACAAATAATGAATTTAAAGTTGGTATAAAAGCCTATATATCACTAATAGTAGCAATTTTATTTTTTTCAGGCTTATTTTTTAATGTAGAAGGTAAAGAATGGCTAGGAGCGTTTGATTTTACCAGTTTAAGCGGCAAATTTGGCACTATGCTACATCCTGAAAAAAATACTTTCGTGGGTGAAGGAGGTAACAGTGCAAGAGCTGGTTTTATTTTCGCCTTATCACTTATACCTACGGTTATGTTAGCGCTAGGCGTGTTAGAAATATTTACCCATTACGGCACCATTCGTGCTGCACATAAATTATTAACACCATTATTAAAACCAATTTTAGGTGTACCAGGTAAAACTGGACTTGCATTAATTACCGACCTACAAAGCACTGATGCTGGTGCTGTATTAACTAAAGAGTTATATGACGAAAAGCAAATTACTAAAAAAGACCTTATCATTATTAGTGCTTGGCAATATTCTGGTGCGGGTTTAATTAATAACTACTTCTCGATTGGTTCGGCATTATTTGCCTCAATGACTGTAGCTATTTTTATTCCTCTTGTCATCATGTTAGTGCTTAAATTTGTAGGCGCAATAATGGTTCGTATAGTATTAAATTCAATTTATAAAAAGGATTTTATCAATGAGTAATTCGCAAAAACAAACTAATAACCCTTTAGATATCTTTGTAATTGGTGCTCGCAAAGGATTCAACATTGCTATTAACAATTTAATGCCCAATATTTTAATGGCATTTGTAATCACCGAAATTCTAAAACGTTTAGGCATAATGCAATTAATAGGAACTTATTGTGCACCAGTAATGGAGATTTTTGGCCTACCGGGCGAAGCAATTACCGTATTACTAACTGCATGGTTATCAGCATCAGCAGGTACAGGCGTAGCAGTTAACTTATTTACTGCAGGAACAATCAATCCAACAGCAATAACCATATTAGCCCCAGCTATTTTCTTAATGGGCTCACAATTACAATATATGGGACGATTATTAGGCGTTGCCGATGTACCAAAAAAATACTGGCCATTACTCATGTTAACCAGTATTTTTAATGCATTAGTTTCAATGATTATTATGCGATTTTTTGTTTAATAAAGGAGATAAGCATGTCTAACGTATTAGAACATTATCAATATTTACACCAAATTCCAGAGTTGGGATTTGAAGAACACAAAACATCGGCATATATCGCACAGCAACTTGAACAAGCAGGCTATAAAGTAACTCGCAACATCAATAACACAACAGGAATTGTTGCGCAATACTATAGCGGCAAACCTGGCCCTGTACTCGCTTTACGGGCAGATATGGATGCTCTAGGACATATTATTAACGGCGAACCTTGCGCAAGACATACCTGCGGTCATGATGGCCATTCATCAATATTATTAAGCTCGGCACAAGAGTTAATAAAAGAAGGTAACATCAAAAAAGGTCGATTGAAACTCATCTTTCAACCTGCCGAAGAACTTGGAACAGGTGCTTTAGCTATGATTGAAGGAGGAGCTATTGATGATGTTGATATGATTATCGGTTTACATTTACGTCCAAAAGATGAATGTCCAAAAGGCTTTGCTGCAGCGGCAATGTATTATTCAGCATCCACCACAGTTGAAGTAAATATTCATGGTATCCCAGCACATGGTGCTCGACCTCATTTAGGCGTTAATGCCCTTGATGCAGCAACACTGGCCATTCAAGCAGTTAATACCATTCACCTTGCACCTAACTTAAACTATAGTGTTAAAGCCACACGTTGCATTTGCGATGCTGGAGTCACCAATGCTATTCCATCTGAAGCATATGTATGCTGGGATCTAAGAGCGCCAACTAACCCAGCCATGGATGAACTAAAAGCCAAAACGTTAAATGCGATAAAACTCAGTGTTGAATCTATCGGTGCGAAAGTGGATATCAATGTCACTAAAGAAATTCCAGCCGCGGAAATTGATAATGATGTCACAAAAATTATTGCCGAAGCCATTGTCGATGTACTTGGCAAAGAGGGGCTAAAAGAGCCTATTTTCACCCCAGGTGGAGAAGACTTTTTCAATTATCCTTGTGAACGTAATGTCAAAGCTGGTTTTTGGGGATTAGGAGCTGATCTAACGCCAGGATTACATCATCCTGAAATGAAGTTTGACACTTTAGCATTAGAAAATGGAGTCAAAATAACCAAAGCTTGTGCATTAAAAGTACTTGGCTAATTTCCACCCTATTCCGCCGATACCTTACTTCGGCGGAAGATGATTTAAATCACAAACAAAGGATCTTTCCCTAACTTGTATAATACTGTTGATAAGCACTTAACATTTTTAAGTTAAGATTTTCACTTCAATGCCAAATAGTTACGATATTCAACAATATCTTCGATCGTCACAACTGGCATATGATACTGTTTAGCAAATTTAACAACCTCTGGCGCTCTTGCCATAGTGCCATCGTCGTTGGTTAACTCACACAGTACTGCGGCAGGCTTTAAACCCGCTAATGTTACTAAATCAATAGATGCTTCAGTATGACCTCGGCGAATTAATACACCACCTTCTTTAGCAACTAAAGGAAACACATGCCCTGGATGATTAAGATCACTTGGTTTGGCATTATCATTCACAGCAGCCTTAATAGTCGTAACGCGATCAGCGGCTGATACACCTGTTGTAACTCCATTAGCCGCTTCAATTGAGATGGTAAACGCTGTATTATTTTTACTAGTATTATTTTCTACCATCATAGACAAATTTAACTCATCACAGCGTTTTTTAGGCAAACATAAACAAACAATACCACTGCCGTAACGAATAGTTAGAGCCATTTGTTCACTGGTAATAGACTCGGCAGCCCAAATAATATCACCTTCATTTTCGCGATCTTCATCATCTAAAACTAGTACACCTTGACCGGCTTTAATAGAAGCAATTGCTTTTTTAACACGTTCAATGGGCGTTCCAAATTCATTTAAATTAAACTGATTCATGGTAAATACCTATATTTTTATTAACTCATTTATTTCATTATTTATCTAATTAAAATCAAATGGCTATTTGCTATCTAATTAATTAAGTATAAATAAAATACCAGAATCAGGGCAGTGCTTGACCAGCATGACTTTGCCTTTCAGCAAATATTGGAAAGATAAGCAACTCTCTTTTATCCAGACTTTTACTGTCGGCTTTGGAATTTCACCAAATCTGCTTGTCCTTAATCTATCAAAATCTAACTGAGCAATAAAACAACTACCACAGTTAACAAAATAAATTAAGCGCTCGTGGGCTATACCACCGGTGGGGACTTACACCCCGCCCTGAGAATTTTGCCAAAAAGTTGACGAACCACACTATAATACAAAATGATAAAAAAGACACGGAGTTTTAAAACGAAAATATTGCCGCAAACAGCGGCAATAATAGAAAGAGCAGAGTTTAATTAATGCCTACGAGTTTCACTTATGCGACGCCGTTCGGCTTTACGCATCCATAGCCACGAAATAAAGCCAATAATACCAACAATTAGCAATATAATTGTTGCTAAAGCATTAACCTGAGGATCAACCCCTAAACGTACTTTTGAAAATATCAATTTAGGTAACGTCATAGCACCTGGTCCAGTCACAAAGTTAGCAATAACCACATCATCAAGTGACAATGTAAATGCTAAAAGCCAACCTGACACTAACGCTGGTACGATCATTGGTAATGTAATAATAAAAAATACCTTTAAAGGGTTTGCACCAAGATCTAATGCGGCTTCTTCAATTGATTTATCTAATTCACGCAACCTAGCACTAATTACCACAGTCACATAAGCGGTACAAAATGTAGCATGAGCCATCCAAATAGTTATAGCTCCACGGTCTTTTGGCCAACCAAGTACCTGTCCCATTCCCACAAATAACAACAGCAAAGCCAAACCAGTAATAACATCTGGCATAACCAGCGGTGCTGTAGTCATAAACGAAAATAAATTAGAGCCTCGGAATCCTCTAAAACGAATGATAGCATAAGCCGCTAATGTACCAAGCACAACAGCAAACGTTGCAGCACCTGCAGCAATAGATAAACTTAGCCCAACAGCTTTAAGTAATGTTTCGTTATTAATTAACTCAAAATACCATTTGACCGAAAAATCCGCCCAAACTGTCACCAAACGCGAACTATTAAACGAATAAACAATCAAAATAATCATTGGGATATATAAAAACGAAAATACCACCAAAAAGATAAGTCCTTTCAAACACCGGAATAACAACGCAATGGTAACTAAAACTGTAATAATGAAACTAAAAACAAAACAGCCATAATAAAAGCTCCATTCACCCAAAAGCAATAATCCCGATGATGAAATCAAAATACTCAATAAAATCGCACCAAGCAATGACGAGATAAAAACAATCAAAGCCGATCGCATAATAACGGGCAAATTGTTCATCTATTTACCTCCCATTTGTCGATTTTGGAATTTATTGAAATAATAAATAGGCACAATCAATATCATCAACATCACACTAGCTACAGCCGAGGCAGCTGGCCAGTCATGATTATTAAAGAACTCAGTCCAAAGCTGTGTACCAATCATAATCCCTTCTGAAGGGCCTAATAATTCAGGGATCACATACTCACCTACAGCAGGAATAAACACCAACATCCCCCCAGCAATCACCCCATTTTTGGTTAAAGGTACAATGATCTTAAAAAATGTCTTTATCGGTTTACAACCTAAGTCTAATGCAGCTTCGATTAACGTTGAATCGACCTTACTTAACGACGTATAAATTGGCAATACCACAAATGGTAAATAAGAATAAACAATACCAATATATACAGCAAAGTAGGTTTTCATAATAATCAAAGGCTGATCAATAACCCCTAACCACATTAAAAAATGATTTAATAAACCATTAGGATTCAAAATACCAATCCACGCATAAACACGAATTAAAAACGATGTCCATGAAGGTAAAATGATTAACAACAATAAAATATTACGGGTTGACTGTTTGCACTGAGAAATAGCCCAAGCCAACGGGTAACCAATTAAAATACAAAGCACGGTTGAAATCGCAGCAATCTTGAGTGATTGCAAATACGAATCAATATAAATCGTATCACTAATTAGATTTAAATAATTGCCAAAATTTAACGTAATATTAAGCAAACCATCGTCATAACTTAACAAATCAGTATAAGGTGGTACAGCTAAAGCAATTTCAGAAAAACTGATCCTAAATACGATTAAAAATGGTAACAAAAACAGTAATAGCATCCATAAATAAGGGATCGCAATTACGGTTAACCGTCCATAAAGAGTCATTAAATCCGAATCATCTCGCTGTTGACGCAATTTTTTATATGTATAAAAAATTACAACTAATCCTGCTGGAATAAATAAAATACTGCCAGCAATAATAAGCCGATAAGCAAATTTAGACGGCCTATAATGCGCTAAAAAACAACCAAAGCATGACAATAAAAAACTCAATGTCATTGCGGTAAATAGCGCATCTAAAAATAAATTGTCAAATGCACCTGTTGTTACAAAACGCCAATAAACATTGAGCAACACAAATGCATTTAACAACAATCCTAATACAATGGATCGCATTATGATATCCTCTTTTGTTTATTCAGTAAGCACAACACAACTGTCAACTTCCCAACTTAAGTTTACTATATCACCCCAAGTTGGCATTCCTTTACGATAACGATGCTCATTTTGTAATTGTGCAATAATAATTTGCTCACTTGGCAATTTGACATGATAAATCGATAAATCCCCAAGATAAGCGATTTCAACAACTTCACCTGTAGCACAGTTATATCCATCTTCAGGTAATTGTTCACATAATTGAATTTTTTCCGGGCGCAAAGCAACTTTAATCGGCACGCCTTCAACCGCAGGCGAATCATAATCGACTTTAAATGGATGTTTAATAGTAGGACAACTCAAAATCAAACCATCTTCTAACGTTTCTTGCAAGATACCGTCGAAAATATTAACCGAACCAATAAACTCAGCACTATAACGGCTATTCGGATGTTCATAAATTTCTTCTGGCTCACCAATTTGTACAAATTGACCTTTATTCATAATAGCAATACGACCTGCCATAGTCATAGCTTCTTCTTGATCATGGGTAACCATAACGCAAGTTGCCCCCACTTGTTCTAAAATGCTCACCACTTCAAGTTGCATTCGATCACGAAGTTGTTTATCAAGTGCACCCATTGGCTCATCAAGTAACAATAATTTTGGTCGTTTGGCTAAGCTTCTTGCTAAAGCCACACGTTGGCGCTGACCACCTGATAATTGGTGTGGTTTACGTTTGCCAAATTGCTCCATATGTACAAGCGTTAACATCTCTTCAACGCGATGTTTAATTTCGCTATTGCTTAATTTATCTTGTTTTAAGCCAAAGGCAATATTTTGTTCAACCGTCATGTGAGGAAATAAAGCATACGATTGGAACATCATATTAATAGGACGATTATAAGGCGGAACTTGTGATAAATCCTTTCCATCTAAAATGATTTGCCCCGAAGTCGGTTGCTCAAAACCAGCTAGCATACGCAATAGTGTTGATTTACCGCTTCCAGATGCGCCTAATAATGCAAAAATTTCACCTTTATAGATAGTCAAATTTACATCATCGACGGCATAATAATCATCATTAAAAACTTTTGTTAAATTTTTGATCTCCAATAAAGGAGTTATCATCTTTTTTTTAGGCTGTACCTGATTTGTTGTTTTATCGTTCACTCTTTTTTCCTCATAACAACAAGCCAAAAAAAACGAGACGGAAAGACTCATAGCCTCTCCGTCTTGGATTATTAATTAAGATTCAATATACAAAATATCGCTTATTTACCAGTTTTGAGCTTAGTCCACGTACGGGTAATTACACGCTCAAGTTTAGGATCTTTAACTTTTAAAGTGAATAGTTTTTTCATCACTTCTGGTTTTGGATAAACTGCTGGATCATTTTTCACTTCTGGTTTTACAAAATTTTCATTAGCAACCTGATTAGCGCTAGCAAAGTTAACATCGTTAGTAACTTGCGCTGCAATTTCTGGTTTCATAACAAAGTTTAAAAACTCATGAGCTTCATCTGGGTTTGCTGAATCTTTTGGAATAGCGAAAGTATCAAAAAAGACTAAAGCACCTTCTTTTGGTATCTGATAACCAACATGCACACCGTTATTTGCTTCGTTAGCTCTATCTCGTGATTGTAAAATATCGCCAGACCAACCCAAAATCACACAAATATCGCCATTAGCTAGATCGGTAATATATTGTGAAGAGTGGAAGTAACGAATATTTGGACGAACTTTTTCTAACAGCTCATAGGCAGCACCAGTATAATCCTTGGCATCTGTACTATTTGGATCTTTACCTAAATATTGAAGAGCACTAGCAAAAATTTCAGTAGGCGCATCCAAAAATGCCACACCACAATCTTTTAGTTTTTCCATATTTTCTGGTTTAAACACTAAATCCCAGCTATCAACTGGTGCATTATCACCTAGACGCTCTTTAACTTTATCAATGTTATAACCGATACCTGTTGTCATCCATACATAAGGGATAGCATATTTATTATCAGGATCATGCGTTGCCATTAATTTCATTAGATTAGGATCTAAGTTTTTCCAATTAGGCAATTTATTCTTATCTAATGGAAGATAGATATCAGATTTAATTTGTCTAGCTAAAAAGCTATCTGAAGGCGAAACCACATCAAAGCCAGAATGACCCGCCATTAATTTACCTTCAAGAGCTTCGTTAGAATCATAAACATCATAAACCAGCTTAATACCAGTCGATTTTTCAAAATCAGAAATCGTATTAGAACCAATTTGCCCTGCCCAATTGTAAAAATGTACGACACGATCTTTAGCTATAGCAGATTGAGATAACGCTAGTGAAACACCAGCCACGATTGAAAGAATTGTTTTACGTTGAGTAAACATGCTCACCACTTCTCCTCTAGTTGTAGGGATATTACATGTTAGACACAAGCCCATTGCAAAGACACAACGGACCCCCAAATTTTACTATCGACATTGTTAACAATAATAAAAATTATCAAAGTAACAACCATCTAGCGAAACCGAGGTAATCAGGCAATCACAAGTCATTAATAAAATAAATGAACTAGTAGAGCTAACCTTGCATTACGAGGGATAAAATACCTTTTTTTTTAAAGATGTCCACTTAAAAAATCAAATATTGAAAGTTTAAAGATTGAGTGGTTGTATTTTAACCACCCAAGGAGTAAGGAACAACCAATTAACAATTAGATAACAAAATTATTCAGCACTTGCTTGCATAGTTTTAGCATTTGGTTGCCAAACACGATATTTAATTTGCAAATCGTTCGGAACATAAAAGACTAACGGTAATTGGCTGTTATAGCTAAACAAACCTAAATTATGGTTGATTGTCACAAATTGATTTTTATTAGTACCTTCAGGGCAAGCCATTAATGTTGAAATGTTACCAACAGTCTTTTCAACTACGTAATAAGAGTATCCCCAACCTTTAAGCTCTTCTTGCTTAACTACACCACCTAAATTTTGCAAATTACAATCAACATTCATTTCTTTACCAATGATCACCTCAACTTTCGCATTGTTTTCATTAGCAATAGTTGGTAAATGAATAGCATACCGCGTATAGCCAACTTGAGCTGCAGGGAATGGCGCTATATCATTGACACTTTGTGCAACAGGTTGCGTTTTTTGTGAATTTGCGCATGCTGTTAATGCTACACCTAATAATGTTAATAACAATAATTTTTTCATTTTTATCTCCTTTAACTAATTAATCATAAACACCATCGTATTAATTTTCAGTGATAATGCGTATAATAACATCATCTAGATTAATAAAATTGGTGTAAAAATGCCAGCAGAAAAAAATACTACCGATTTACTTAAATTGATTTTAAACCTGTTAATAATTGGTTTACTAATCATTATTACCTATCGTGTTGTTGAAGTTTTTTTATTTGGTTTCTTCTGGGCGGTGATGGTGGTAATTGCCACTTGGCCCTTAATGATAAAAATACAACGAAAATTATTTAACAAACGCTGGCTATCACTACTAGTAATGGCCCTAATATTAGCCTTTGTTTGTATTATACCTTTCATATTAATTATTAGCTCAGTAGCACAAAACGGTCACCATCTTATTGAATGGGCAAAAACGCTATCTCACCAAAAACTACCAACATTTGACTGGCTTGAAAGCGTACCTGCCTTTGGCTCTGAACTACACCAAAAATGGTTAAACTTAATACAAACTGATGGCTCTGATTTAGTTTCAAGCATACAACCTTATATTGGCACCATGATAAGTTGGCTACTTGAGCAAGCCACTAATATTGGACTATTTATCTTTCATGCTGGTGTAATGATTATTTTTAGTCTATTACTATTTTTAAAAGGCGAAAGTATCACCAAATACGTTTACCTACTAGCCAACCGATTATCAAAACAATATGGCGAAATCACTGTCACATTAGCAGGACAATCCATTCGAGCTGTTGCTCTTGGTGTTGTGGTTACTGCCATTACCTTAGCCTTAATTGGTGGATTAAGTTTTATATTAACCGACATGCCGTTACCAGGTATACTCACTCTAATTTTATTTATTTGTTGTGTCGCACAAATTGGTCCTGTGATTGTAATGCTTGGGTGCATTTTTTGGCAATTTTGGGCGGGCAACACCATAGCTGGTATCGTATTAATTGTTGTGGCAATTATCTTAACCACCTTAGATAGCGTAATGCGAGCTTACTTGATAAAAAAAGGTGCCAATTTACCGTTTTTACTTATATTATTTGGTGTGATTGGTGGCTTACTTGGATTTGGTATAATGGGATTATTTATTGGTCCTGTCGTACTAGCTTTAACTTACAAAATAATTCAAACTTGGGTTGATGAACAATCTTAAACAATTTATTATCACCCAGTAAGAAGCATAAGCGCATAAACAAGTTGCTAAATACGCTACATGACTTAAAGCAACTGAGCTAAAATGCATACAAATTAAAAGGAGTGTTATTTTTACTGGCTTAGCTTATATTAGAAAACAAGTTTCTAAAGTAACTTGACAGTTATAATGACAAAAAATCATGCGAATACCATTTATAAAATACAATCACCAAAAGCATCTTGACGAATTAGGTAAAATTCAGCAAGACGCCAAGCAATATCATATCTGCTATACCCCAAAAGCATATCGACTGGCTTTAATTGAAAGTATAAAAAGAGCTCAGCACCGAATTTATATAGTTGCGCTCTATCTAGAGCAAGATGAGGCAGGTCAAGAAATTCTTAATGAACTGTACCAAATCAAACGGCAACGCCCTAATTTAGATATCAAAATATTTGTTGACTGGCACCGTGCACAGCGCGGTAGAATTGGCGAAGAAAAAGCCCATACCAACGCCAATTATTATTACCAACTAAAACAGCAATATCCAGATATTGACATTCCTATTTATGGTGTACCTGTCAATCGTCGTGAAGTACTAGGCGTACTGCATTTAAAAGGTTTTATTATTGATAATACTGTCATTTATAGTGGGGCTAGCATTAATAACGTCTACCTACACAAGCGTGAAAAATACCGTTACGACCGTTATCACTTTATTACTAACCCACTATTAGCAGACAGCATGGTGCAGTTTATTCACGACCACTTTTTACCATATCAAGCGTTGCAACTACTTAATACTGGCACCCATAAAACCCGCAAACAAATTAAGTCTGAAATTAAAGAGCTACGCCAACACTTAATGAATACCGGCTATCAATATAATAGCAATACCGACAACAACACCTTATCGGTTGCACCAATAATGGGGCTTGGCCGAAATAACTCGCTCAACAAAATCATCCATCATTTAATCAACGTAACCGAACAAAAAATCATATTTTGCACGCCGTACTTTAATTTGCCTAACATCCTAGTTCGCGATATCATTCGCTTGCTTCGTAAAGGTCGCCAAGTTGAACTGATTATTGGTGATAAAGAAGCCAATGATTTTTATATTCCACCAGACCAACCTTTTAACATATCAGGTGGATTACCCTACTTATACGAAATCAATTTAAGAAGTTTTATTGAGCGCCTACAATCTTTTATTGACAAAGAGCAGCTCATCATACGCCTGTGGAAGGATGGAGGGCAAACCTATCACCTTAAAGGTATCTGGGTGGACAATAATTGGGTACTTATAACAGGTAACAACCTAAATCCACGCGCTTGGCGACTTGATCTGGAAAATGGCATATTAGTACACGACCCACAACAAGAACTAAGTGACAAATTCAATCAGGAATTGGATACCATCCTTCAAAAAACAACATTGATAACGCATTTTCAACAAATCCAAGCGAGCCAATTTTATCCAAGTCAAGTTCATAAGTTGATAAAGCGACTGAGCCGCATTAAAGTGGATAGGATTATTAAGCGGTTGTTGTAAAGGTAAGATGTTTTGAAAGAAAAGGTTTCTAAAAAAACATAATAAAAACAATATTTTTCAACTAATTTTGAGAAAAAAGCGCTTTTGCTGTTTAAAAACAAAAGCGCAAATTTGATCTAGACTTCATATTAAAGGTCTACAGATAGGTGCGTTCTAATCATTGCAGTAAGGCAATATCGCCTTTAACAAGAAAAGCACATATAGAATTAAGGGGTAACACAAGCCATAAAGTGACTATTAGCTGTACTCTGCAGAAAAATTCCCCCATCGGCTGAATAAACACCATATAGACTGCCATTATATGAATTAGCCCAATATCCTGTATCATTAGCCCAGTTGTTACCAATACTGAGATTCCAATCACTACCTTCATAGAAATTATTCATAGTATTGGCAGTAAAACCCCACTCGTTAAATAGTCCGCCAACCCATTTACCGCTAATATCTTTATAACTGACTTTTCGTTGACAGTTATTAATACTTCTTCCAGGTAAACCTTCTGTCCAACCAGCTCCATTCCCATTGGTATAGTCATTTATATCGGGAATTCGATAACCATTACCTAAATTACGACAAAAGTTTTGAGCATCCGCATATCCATATCTTACTGTGATTCCTGGTTGAGAGATATACCAACGTTCTATCTTAAAGCTATACAGTAATTTTGTATGATTTACATCAGAGTAAAGCTTAAATAACGAAGGGGAAAAAGCCTTATTACTTGAATTTATGGAAGGGCCTTTTAATATAATCTTTAGTGCTTGTTCGCCACCAAGATAAAGGTTACCATCTCTAATACAAGTTCTACATATCCTATCAATGTCAATAGCCCAATGTTGTGTATTCTCTTTGCTTAACAATAATGATACACCACTACCGCTAACCGCACTCACCGTTGTTCCATTTGCAGCTATAACTTGTTCAGGAGAGATTCCTCCCAATAATAAATAGAAATATAACCTATCAGATCCTGTCGTCGGAAAGTTTTCTGCTATATTGCTATTATTTGTGACTTTAAACCCTTTTAACGAAACCCAATTTGGTCCATCCATATCCCAAATGGTAGTACCAAAAGCATGGTCATCGTAAGCTAAATTTGGTTGCGCATAGCAAGCAACTGGCCTATTCATATTGGCATTAATATAGTAACTATGCTCATTACCAGTAAAATTGCTACTATTGGGAACACCATACTGCGTCGATAAGGTGCTTGCAGTTGCTGTTAAGGTAAGTTTATAAGACCCATCTCAAAGATTTAGCCGTCTATTCGGATTTGCTTTAACTTCTCCTGTAATATCTGTACCATTTTTATCTTGCCATTTTATGGTTAAATTTCCTATTGCATTTATATTATCATCGCCATCATCGTCTCGACCATAATTATAAGGTGAATCCATTAATTCGCTTAATTGAATTCTTGGGTAATTTACCAATGGTACTATTGCTTGTATATCAGCAAATGTATCTGTTATATTTGGCATTTCAATTGGTGCATCTACGTTAGATTGATCTATTACTGCATTGGGATAAAGTGCACTATTTGCTCCCTGAGGAATATAACTAATATTTGGTAGTCTTATACCCAATAAATCTTCCATACTAGCAACTTTAGTTACACCATCAATACTTAAATATGGTGCAGAGCCGTGAATGACCTGTGATGTCTTTGCCGATAACGCCTGCGAGCTCAGCGAATAAGGCAATAAAAGCAATGGAGCAAAAACCAGCGGTGACTTGGATAGCAATCTAGAAATCAAAGATATCCTTGCCAACAACTTTATCGATTTCGATAGATTTGGTGATAAAAATAAGAATCGAATCTGTTTTTGACTACTGTGAAATTGAAAAAGATTTAAGGCGTAGGGTTGCCAGTGCTGGTGCCTGTTATGATAGCGCATAACATTCTACCCGTCAAATAATTTGTTGTTTTATTTGTGTTTTATGATTATTTGCTTATTTAATAAGCTGTATTATACTAAATAATGCGTCGAAATTATAGCTGGTTAAACACTAAAGAGCTAGTATTTTGTTAATTTATTGTAATGTCTTGAATACGATTGAAACATTACAAAAAACTTAGCATAAATATTTTGTAACTATCCCCTGAAATAGTACAACCCAAAAGTAGAAAATTCTCTATGATAAAAGTAAAGGGGATTTAATTATGAAAAAAATGACTGAACATCAAATCGTCGCTATTTTAAAAGAAGCTGAAGCGGGTATTCCCGTTAAAGATCTGTGCCATAAATATGGCATGGGTAATTCAACTTTCTATAAATGACCGGAAAAATACGGTGGTATGGAAAGCTCAGATATTAAACGTCTAAAAGAACTAGAGGCGGAAAGTGCTACAAGCGACTCGTGCCATCCGTTTTCAGTCCAGTTTGTTTTTGTATTGCTATAAACTTCTTTTCTGACACTTCCACAATACATTCAGCTACTTTTGTATCCTCTTTTACATGGACGATAGATACTCTTAAGTAATTACCAAAATTGGTTTTTAATAAACTCTCATAATAAATACCGACGCACTGATTATAAGGCCACTTGTTATCATTTTCACATCGTTCAGCAATACTTCCTCTTAGTTCTGATGCATCAAAATCAGGGTCTTCTACCAAATTTGCTTGACCTGTTTTTGAACAGGTACAAATTAAACAGTCTTGCTGATCATTCGTTTGATTTTCACCAAATACTTCTAATGGAATCACTAAAGATGGAGCGGGGGCTGGTTGATAAAGTTTTTTATAATTGACGGTAAAAGATTTTTGATTACATTTCATGATTAACCTATCATTACCAAATAAGCTAACATTTTCTATTGCTTGACATTGATTTGAGGCAAGTAAATAGTAAGCTAATTTAATTACTTTATCATAGGGGAATTGGGATGTATGTTGTTTTTGAAATTTAATAATACTATCACTAATATGGGATTTTAGTTCACTATTGTTCCTATCTAGAATAGGTATAACATATAGTTGATCATAATATTTACCATATCTGGTTCCATCAACAGGATCAGTATAGATAATGCTATAATCATTATCATTGAGTAAATTAACATAAGGATATTCTGGAACAAAATATTCTTCATAGTCATCTAACCCTCCGCCAAACCAAGGATTAATAAATGAAGAATTACCTTTTTTGGTAGCCAGCGCATAACTTAGTATGCTGTTATCTGGATTTTGGCAGGTTAAAATAATGTACATTTGGTCGTTGGTAACAAAAGAGTGTTTAAATTTATGACAAATTGGTTTGCCATAGTTGGGGTTGTAATAATAAAATTTTTTATCGGTTGTTGCATAGCCTTCAGCGAAATTCTCTCTTAACTTTTGAATCCGTTTTTCATCTGATGTCCCAGTATCTTGATAGAATGGTTTTAAAGTATCGCCAAGTAGTTTCTCTTTAAGATTTTTTTTTGCCACTAAATAATTTTGCGTTTTATTTTCTATGATTGAGTTATTTATTGGGATAAAAAAGATAATCGCAAATAACATTGTAATTGTTATATAGTCACCTTCCTTTTTGTTGGATTTGATTAGTAAGTAAGATACACCGACAAGAGCATTAAAAATAAATAAAACAATAATTATAAACGTTGTTATTTTTTGATCACTAAGTATAAGATTACTATCTTGACCAAGTCGAGAAAAAATAATAAGGCATTCAATTGTGAGTAAAATTGTAACAAAAATTCGCATATTCTAATTTTTTCAACTATTACATAGTTCCACATATTATAATGAAAATAATGATATTCACAAAATAGAATGAAGTAACCGTAAAATTGTGGTTAAACAAGACATATTTTCTAAACTAAAAGAAATAAATATTGCAGCAAATTCTGCGGCAACAAAAGTATTTCCTAATATGTCGATTAAAACATTAAAAATGTATGAAAACAAATACACGTTTTCAAGTTGAAGGATGGCAAATGACTGCCCAATTTGAACAAAGCAAAAGAATAGAGATTTTTAATGAAAATATTGTTCATTTTGAAAAAGTAAATGTAACTATCCTCTAAAATAGTACAGCAAAAAGTAGTAAATTCGCTTTGGTAAAAATAACAGAGTACCAAATCGTCTTTATATTAAAAAATAATTTAGGCAAGAATTTTCTGAACCTAATTTAGAATCACAACTTCTGCTGTACTATTTGCTTGTTTTTTGCGGTTAGCTTTAAACTAAGCAAAACTACTTGATGAATGTTGATATTAAACGCTTTGGCAATAATTTGTTATTATGCATTATACCAGCGCCAATAAATTGCTTGCCTTGATAAATTCGCACTAAGGTTTCAACTTTCGTGGAGCTTTCAAGTTCAATGGTTCGTCCTAATAATATGTCTTTACCTTGCGTATCGCTAAGGGTAACTTTTGGGCGATCTTGCAATGGGCTGTCAACGGGCATTAGTAGATCATCTTTAAGTTCGATATTTTGTAACTGTTCTAAGGTGACCATGTTTTCAATCGGGTAATTGGTAACTTGTAAACGCCTTAAATAAATAACGTGTGCTCCGCAACCCAATAATTCCCCTAAATCATCAATAATGGTTCGGATGTAGGTGCCTTTTGAGCAATGTATTTCTAACGTTAATTCGTTTTTTATTGCATCAAATTGGATAAATTGATTTTCGTAAACGGTAATTGGTCTAGCTTCACGTTCAACCACAATACCTTGGCGAGCATATTGGTAAAGCGGTTTTCCTTGATATTTTAATGCCGAAAACATAGTTGGCACTTGTAAAATATCACCGCGAAAATGTGTTAAAGCTTGGTTGATTTGTGATTCAGTCACTTTAACAGGTTTGGTACATATAATTTGACCATCGGCATCAGATGTATCGGTTCGTTCTCCTAGTTTGGCGATCACACGATAACGCTTATCTGAATCCAATAAATATTGTGAAAATTTGGTTGCTTCACCAAAACAGATAGGAAGCATCCCTGTCGCTAGTGGATCAAGAGCTCCCGTATGCCCTGCCTTTTTAGCATTAAATAACCATTTTACTTTTTGCAACGCATCGTTTGATGTCATGCCTTGCGTTTTGTCTAGCAACAAAACGCCGTGAAGATCACGGCGAGTTTTTTTTATATTCATCATTTTTATACTGAAACACATAGTTACCTGAAACTTTTTGACAGAGTTCAGGACTATTTTTTAATATTAATCTTTATGACGCTCATTATCTTGTTTGATAACATCCGCCACCAAACTCGACATTTGCATACCTTTAACGAGCGACTCATCGTAAAAGAATTTTATCTCTGGAATGATTCGCAAACGCATCGCTTTGCCAATTAAGGTTCGAATGTAACCTTTAGCATCATTAAGTACCGTTAATCCTTGTTCAATAACTTGTGGATCATCGTCATTCAAAAAAGTCACAAAAACTTTGGCATACGAAAGATCACGCGAGATATCAACGCCTGAAACAGTTACCATACCAAGACGAGGGTCTTTGATTTCTCGTTGTAAGATAATTGCAATTTCTTTTTGTAATTCATGCCCAACTCGAGAT
Source organism: Gilliamella sp. Occ4-3 (assembly GCF_001690675.1). Taxonomy (NCBI): domain Bacteria; kingdom Pseudomonadati; phylum Pseudomonadota; class Gammaproteobacteria; order Orbales; family Orbaceae; genus Gilliamella; species Gilliamella sp. Occ4-3. The sequence continues at coordinate 86,834 of NZ_LZHR01000108.1, read as the reverse complement.
GAACGATTAAATGCTTTTGCCATATCTATTTTCCTTATAAATGAATAAGCAAGGACTATACCTTGCTTATAACATCAAATACGTTGTAATTAGATCGTACGTTTGATTTCGATAGTTTCAAAAACTTCAATCGTGTCGCCAACACGAACATCGTTGTAGTTACGCACACCAATACCACATTCGGTTCCATTACGTACTTCGTTAACATCATCTTTAAAGCGACGTAATGATTCAAGTTCGCCTTCATAGATAACAACGTTATCACGCAATACACGAATTGGGTTGTGACGTTTAACAACACCTTCGGTTACCATACAACCTGCAATTGCACCAAATTTAGGTGATTTAAACACATCACGCACTTGAGCAAGACCAATAATTTCTTGTTTGTATTCTGGTGCAAGCATACCGCTCATGGCTTGTTTAACTTCGTCAATTAGATCATAAATAACAGAGTAATAACGTAGATCTAAATTTTCTGATTCAATCACTTTACGTGCTGAAGCATCGGCACGAACGTTAAAGCCTAAAATGATCGCATTTGATGCAGCAGCCAGTGATGCGTCAGTTTCGGTTATACCGCCCACACCTGATCCAATAATTTTAACTTTAACTTCATCTGTTGATAGTTTAAGTAATGAATCAGAAATCGCCTCAGCAGAACCTTGAACATCTGCTTTTAGAACAATATTAAGTTCAGAAACATCGCCTTCTGTCATGTTGGTAAACATGTTTTCAAGCTTCGCCTTTTGTTGACGAGCAAGTTTTACATCACGGAATTTACCTTGTCGATAAAGCGCAACTTCACGAGCTTTCTTTTCATCGCGTACAACAGTAGCTTCGTCACCAGCTGATGGTACTCCAGACAAGCCAAGAATTTCAACTGGTATTGATGGACCAGCTTCAGTCACTTCTTTACCTAGTTCATTACGCATCGCTCGGATACGACCGTATTCAAATCCACAAAGTACGATATCACCTTTATGCAATGTACCTGATTGAACAAGTACTGTTGCAACTGAACCACGACCCTTATCAAGGAATGATTCAATCACAACGCCGCTTGCCATACCTGTTTCGTACGCGGTTAATTCAAGCACTTCAGCTTGTAGTAAGATGGCTTCAAGTAGTTGATCAATACCAGTACCTGCTTTAGCAGACACATGAACAAACTGAGTATCACCACCCCAATCTTCTGACATCACGCCATATTGTGCAAGTTCGCCTTTTACACGCTCTGGATCAGCTTCAGGTTTATCAATTTTGTTAACAGCAACAACAATTGGTACATTTGCCGCTTTAGCATGTTGGATTGCTTCTATAGTTTGAGGCATTACACCATCATCAGCAGCAACAACAAGTACTACAATATCCGTTGCTTTAGCACCACGCGCACGCATAGAGGTAAACGCCGCATGACCTGGAGTATCTAAGAAAGTTATTTCTCCATTTGGAGTTTTAACATGATAAGCACCGATATGTTGTGTAATTCCACCAGCTTCGCCTGAAGCCACTTTTGCTTTACGAATATAGTCAAGTAAAGAGGTTTTACCATGGTCAACGTGTCCCATAATGGTAACTACAGGTGCACGAGAAACTTTTTCTGCACCTGTATCACGATCGCTCATAAGAGATTCTTCGAGCTCATTTTCACGACGAAGTACTACTTTATGTCCCATTTCTTCAGCCACTAATTGTGCTGTTTCTTGATCGATAACTTGATTAATAGTTGCCATTGCCCCCATTTTCATCATAGTTTTGATCACTTCGGAACCTTTTACTGCCATTTTATTCGCTAATTCAGCAACGGTAATGGTTTCACCAATAACAACATCACGATTAACCGCTTGGACAGGTTTAGTAAAACTTTGTTGCAACGTGCTTTTACCTTTCTTTTTATTATGGCCGCCACGAGTCACAGCTCGAGCTTCTTCACGTTCCGCTTTGCCTTCTGATAGCTTGTTGCCTTTTTTCTGTTTAGTTTGTTTAGTGTTTCGGCCACGTCCACGAGCGCTTTCAACTTCACGGTCAGTTTCATCTTCTGCTGCTCTAGCGTATTTAGAGGTTGTCACATGATAATCTTCATCTTCTGTATGCTCACTATCATCAACTTCATTATATTGTTCTGCTAGCTTACGAGCTTCTTCAGCCATACGCTTGGCATCTTCCTCTAATTTTCGACGATTTTCTTCTTCCGCTTTACGTTTAATTTCATTCGCTTCAGCTTCTAATCGTGCTTTTTCTTCTTGCGCTTTTTTTACTTTTGGATCAACTACTCGCTCTTGTGCCGCTTTCGCTTTTTCCTCTTGAGCACGCTTTTTCGCTTCTTCTTCAGCTTTCTTTTCTTTTTCTTCCGCTTCTTTACGCGCTTTTAATTCGGCTTCTTGTTTCGCTTTTAGTTCTGCTTCTTGGCGAGCTTTTTGTTCAGCTTCTAAGCGTGCTTTTTCTTGCTCCGCCGCAATTTCAGCTGGATCGCGTTTAACAAAAGTGCGTTTTTTACGAACTTCTACTTTTATTTCTTTGCTTTTGCCACCACCGCTCGACACATTTAAGGTTGAGTGCGTCTTACGTTGCAATGTTAACTTTGTTGGACCTTGCTGAGGTTTTAAATGAGCAAGCAAAGCTTCTTTCTCCTTTTGTGTGACAGTGTCTGTTGCAGATTTCTTCATACCTGCATCAGCAAACTGTTGCAAAAGTGTTTGCACTGGTGTATTGATTTCTTGAGCCAGTGTTTCTATTGATACTTTGGTCATGTATTACTTTTCCTCAATTATTCATCTGCAAACCAACAAATATTACGAGCAGCCATAATAAAATCGCCTGCTTGTTCGTTTGTTATACCTTCAATTTCAGCTAAATCATCAGTACCTTGTTCTGCTAAATCTTCCAAAGTAATGATGTCATGTTGTACTAATTGATAAGCTAACTCTTGTGTCATACCAGGTAGATTTAGCAAATCTTGAGCTGGTTGTTTTTCGCCACTATTTGCTAGTGCAAGTGTTGTTAATGCATCTTTTGCTCGCGTTCTTAAAGCTTCAACAAGATCTTCATCAAGTTCTTCAATTTCAAGCAATTCGTCAACTGGCACATAGGCAAGTTCCTCAAGTGAGGTAAAGCCTTCTTCAACTAATAGCTGTGCAAGCCCTTCATCAATATCAAGATGTTTCATCAAATTATTGATTGCAGCAAAAGATTCTGCATGATGTTTTTCTTGTAAATCTTCGTTACTCATCACATTTAGTGTCCAGCCAGTAAGCTGTGAAGCTAAACGGATATTCTGACCATTTCGACCAATGGCTTGTGGTAAAGTTTCAGCATTGACGGCTACATCCATGGTGTGTTTGTCTTCATCAACAACAATTGAAACAACATCTGCCGGCGCCATAGCATTAATTACGTATTGTGCAGGATTATCGTCCCATAAAACAATGTCAATACGTTCTCCACCAAATTCATTAGATACTGCTTGTACGCGCGCACCACGCATACCAACACAAGCACCAACAGGGTCAATACGACGATCATTACTACTAACTGCGATTTTAGCACGTGAGCCAGGATCACGAGCCACGCCTTTGATGTCAATCATCTCTTCACCAATTTCAGGGACTTCAATACGGAATAACTCTTCCATCATTTCAGGGTTTGAACGGCTAATGCATAGTTGTGCAGGTTTATTATTTTGTTCTACAAGATATAAAATACCACGGACACGATCGCCTATACGGAAGTTTTCACGCGGTAACATATCATGACGTGACATCATTGCGTCTGCATTGTTACCTAAATCAAGAATCACGCTATCGCGATTGGTTTTTTTGACAATTCCAGTCGCAATATCACCAATACGATTTCTAAACATGTCAATGATCATTGCACGCTCAGCTTCGCGTACCTTTTGTACGATAACTTGTTTTGCTGTTTGTGTGGTTATACGGTCAAAAGCAACGGATTCAATTTGCTCTTCAACGTAATCGCCAAGTTTAACAGATGGGTCTTCGTATTGTGCAGCGTCTAATGTCATTTCTTTAGTTGGTTGCGTAACTTCATCAACAACAAGCCAACGGCGGAAAGTGTCGTAATCACCTGTTTTGTGATCTATTTTAACAACAACGTCAATATCAACATTATGCTTCTTTTTTGTGGCCGTTGCTAATGCGGTTTCTAAAGCTTCGAAAATTTTATCACGCGTAAGTGCTTTTTCGTTTGATACAGCTTCAACAACAGCTAAAATTTCTTTATTCATCCTTTACATCCGTACTCTATTTAAGGTTAAAATTAGGTACAATATTCGCTTTTTGAATATTACTAAAAGCAAATACTTCATCTTTATCATCTACAGTTAATGTAATCATTTGGCTATCGATAGACTTAATTCGTCCTTTCCATTTACGGCGATTAGCAACAGGTATACGTAGACTGACTGTAACTTCTTCACCAATAAACCGCTGATAATGCTCAAGCGTAAACAAAGGTCTGTCCATTCCTGGTGATGAAACTTCAAGATTGTAAGCATCTTTGATCGGGTCTTCTACATCAAGCACCGCACTGATTTGACGGCTTGCATCAGCACAATCATCAACCGTAATACCATTTTCACTATCAATATAGACTCGTAGTATAGGATAACGACCACGAATATATTCAACTCCGACTAATTCAAAACCAAGTGCATTAACTGGCTCTTGGATAATATCGGTTAATTGTTGTTCTATATTAGCCAAACAAACCTCCACAGCAGAAAATAAAAAAGGGCATAAAGCCCAACATTCTTTTTAAACTTACGCTTAAATCACTACACGAAAAAAAACCTCGACATGCGAGGCTTACATTCAAAAACTAACTATAATGAAGCCACTTTATTCGAACTTTCAGACAATAACAGGATAGATTGGTTTATGAATGAAAATTTAAGTGGTTGCGGGGGCTGGATTTGAACCAACGACCTTCGGGTTATGAGCCCGACGAGCTACCAAGCTGCTCCACCCCGCGATAGATGAATGAGAATTATACGGCATTTTAAATAAAATGCAACTGCAAATCACACTGATTTTATCAGTAACCTTAAAATTATTAAAAATATGCTACACGTCAATTTTAATATATATATACCACTTAACTTAAGCATGATTGTTTAACTTATATTGGCACAATAATTCCATTTTCAAGCCTATTATTGTGCCCACTATTTAGTACTATAAAGTAATATAAATTACTTGCTAGTTGCCTGTTTCATTGATTGAACAAATTTGGCTAATTGGCTAAGCATTTGTTCGGGATTGTCGAGGTTTTTCTCAATAATTTTTACTGTTGCCGATCCGCTAATTGCCCCAACTGCACCGGATTTAATCGCTTCGCTAACTTGAGTTGGTTCTGAAATACCAAACCCTTGTAACGCAGGTGGAGCGCCAAACTCAACTAATTTTTTGATCAGATGGGTAAGCGGTTTGTTAGCTCGATTTTCAGCACCAGTAACACCTGCTCGTGATACCAAATAGGTATAACCTTTGCCTTGCTTAGCAATACTTTGAATGACTTTATCATCAGCATTTGGTGGACAAATAAAAATCGGTGCTATATTGTATTTTTCGGCGGCCACTGTAAATTCTTGTGCATATTGAGCTGGCAAATCAGCAATCAATACTGAATCAACTCCCGCTTTGGCACACTTGGCATAAAAGTCGTCGATACCATTTTTGAAAACTAAATTAGCATAAATAAGTAATCCTATTGGAATATTGATGTATTGCGTTCTGACATTGGTTAAAATTTCAAAACACTTTTCAACTGTTATTCCTGCTTTAAATGCCCGAATATTGGCATTTTGAATAGTTGGACCATCGGCCATAGGATCTGAAAATGGGATCCCTAGCTCTAGTGCATCAGCGCCAGATTCAATTAAAGTTTGAATGATTTTAAATGACAGTTCTGGCGTTGGATCACCAACTGGAACAAAAGGAACAAAAGCACCTCGTTTTTCGGCTGTTAATGTTGCAAACAGTTTTTGATAACGGCTCATTCTATTTCTCCTTTTGCTTTTAAAATATCATAAACGGTAAAGATATCTTTATCGCCACGCCCTGACAGGTTAACTATTAGTAGCTGTTCTTTAGTTGGATTTTCTTTTATCATTTTCATAGCATAAGCTAATGCGTGTGATGATTCTAACGCAGGAATAATACCTTCATGCCGTGATAACGCTTTAAATGCATCAAGCGCTTCATCATCAGTAATTGAAACATAATCAGCACGACCAATACTATCTAAATACGCATGCTGTGGACCAACTGATGGAAAATCTAACCCTGCCGATATTGAATAAGATTCTTCAATTTGTCCTTCTTCCGTTTGCATCATCGGTGATTTCATACCGAAATAGATGCCAAGCTTACCATGCTTTAACGAAGCGCCATGTTCGCCACTTTCAATCCCATGACCTCCTGGCTCTACACCAATTAATTTGACGGATTTATCATCAATAAAATTAGCAAACATACCAATTGCGTTTGAACCACCACCAACACATGCAATTACTGCATCAGGCAAACGTCCTTCTTTTTCAAGGATTTGTTGTTTAGCTTCACGGCTGATCATCTGTTGAAACTCACGTACAATTGTTGGAAAAGGATGCGGACCTGCTGCAGTACCTAACATATAATGCGCTTTTTCATAACTGCCAGACCAATCACGTAATGCCTCGTTACACGCATCTTTTAAAGTCGCTGAACCAGTTTCAACTGGGATGACTGTTGCGCCCATCAACCGCATTCTAAATACGTTAGGTGCTTGGCGTTTAACATCTTTTGCACCCATATAAATTCGGCATTTTAAGCCAAGTAGTGCGCAGGCTAAAGCCGAAGCAACACCATGTTGCCCTGCACCTGTTTCGGCTATAATTTCAGTTTTGCCCATTCTTTTAGCAAGCAATGCTTGTCCTAAAACTTGGTTAGTTTTGTGCGCACCACCATGCACTAAATCTTCTCGTTTTAAGTAAAGCTTGGTTTTGGTGCCTGCCGTTAGATTTTTACATAAAGTTAATGCTGTTGGTCTACCAGCATAGTTAACTAATAAGTCGTTAAACTCTTTCTGAAAGTTAGGATCGTTGACTGCAGAGATAAAAGCATCTTCAAGTTGTTCAAGCACTGGCATTAATATTTGAGGAACATATTGCCCACCAAATTCGCCAAAGTAAGGATTTAACTTAGACATAACTATTCCTTTTTTTTAAATAAAAATTAAATTTGTTCAAATACAGCTTGGATTTTTTGTTTATCTTTAATTCCTGGGGATATTTCAACACCAGAGTTTAGATCAACGCCTATCACCCCAGTTGCTAAAGCTGACCTTATATTTTTTGAATTAATACCCCCTGCTAGAATGACATTATTTAAATTATGATTAGTGAGCATTGTCCAATCAAAACATTCACCTGTACCACCATCCCCGTTATCAAACAGATAACGTGAGATTAAGAGATTATTATGTTCAGGAACGGTGCTACCAATACTTAATGCTTTCCAAATTTGGCAAGTTCTGGGTAATTCTTGTCGCAACATTTCGATATAGTTTTCATCTTCATTACCATGCAGTTGGACAGCATACAAGGATAACTGTTTTGCTATTTGAACTACTGTTTCGATCTCTTCATTTCGAAATACACCAACCCAATTAAGCGGTGCTGCAACAATAACTTTTCGAGCCTTAATTGGCTGTATATAACGTGCTGAATTTGTAACAAAAATCAAACCACCATAAACTGCACCAGCTTGATAAGCACTAACAGCATCTTCGGGACGTGTTAAACCGCATACTTTATTTTCGCCTAACATCACCTTGCGAATTGCCAAAGTTAAGTTTGGTTCAGACATTAACGCACTACCAATTAAGAATCCATCTGCAAAACGACTCAGTTCTTTAACCTGATTGTGAGTATAAATACCCGATTCACTAATAATAATGCGATCGTTAGGAATTGATTTGGATAAGGCTTTTACCCGATTTAGATCAACCGTCAAATCCCTTAAGTTACGATTATTAATACCGATTACTTTCGCACCCAGTTGGATGGCTCTTTCAACTTCGTTTTCAGTACTAGCTTCTGTCAATATCCCCATATTGAGCTTATGAGCAATGTTACTTAGATGACGATATTCATCATCCGTCAATACAGATAGCATTAATAGTACTGCGTCAGCTTGATAATAACGCGCTAAATAGATCTGATATTCATCAATAATAAAGTCCTTACAAAGCACGGGTTGTGTGATTTCATTACGAACTATGGGTAAAAATTCAAAGCTACCTTGAAAATATTTTTCATCAGTCAATACTGAAACTACTGAAGCATAATCTTTATAAACTTTAGCAATAGCGGCTGGATCAAAATCATCTCGAATCAATCCTTTTGATGGCGACGCTTTTTTACACTCTAAAATAAAAACCGTTTTAGGTTGATTTAACGCTTGATAAAAATTGCGATCACTAGGGAATATCGCTGATTTAAAGGTATTAATTGGCTTTACTGCTAACTGCTCAGTTAACCATGTTTGTTTATCTTCAATGATTTTTTTCAATACTGTTGCCATTTCAACATTTTTTACTAATGCTGCAATTGCCATGTTATTCTCCACTTATTATCTTGCTGCTAGTTGTTGTAATAATGCATAAGGTTTACCACTTTGCATCATTTCAATTGCCCGTTGTGCATTTTGTTTTAAATTTGACTCGCCAAATAAGCTCATTAACATCGCAACATTAGCGGCAATTGCTGATTGGTGTGCTGGTTTTCCGTGACCTTGTAAAATGGCAATTAACATATCACGATTCTGCTCAGGTGTACCCCCTTCAATATCTTTTAAGGTAAATGTTGGCAAGCCAAAATCATCAGGTTTAAGCGTAAAATATCGAATTTTACCATCTTTAACTTCAGCAACGTCAGTTTCGCCATGAATAGCAACCTCGTCCATACCTGCGCCATGCACCACATAAGCATGTTTATAATTAAGCATTTTTAATGTTTCAGCAATCGGTTGGATCAAATCTGGATGATACACGCCTAATAAAATACGTTTAGGACGAGATGGATTAATCAATGGTCCTAACACATTAAAAATGGTCCGAGTTTTTAATTGTTGGCGTATTGGTGCTGCATGGCGAAAACCTGAATGATATTGCTGGGCAAATAAGAAGCACACACCAAGTTCATCTAATGCCTGACGAGATGTTTGTGCTGACATATTTAATTTAATGCCTAAGGCAGAAAGCACATCGGAAGAGCCTGATTTACTTGATACACCACGATTACCATGTTTAGCCACTTTATAACCCAATGCTGCAGCCACAAAAGCACTAGCTGTTGAGATGTTAATGCTATTGGTGCCATCACCCCCAGTACCAACAATGTCAGTAAAATCATAATCTGGAGAATCAAAAAGATCGGCATTCTCAAGCAATGCTAAAGCTGCCCCTGCTATTTCATCTGGTTTTTCACCACGAACTTTCATACTAATTATTGCGGTAGCCAATACAGTTGGTTCAATCTTACCTTGAATAATTAAACTAAATAGTATTTTACTTTCTTCTTGTGTAAGAGCTTGCCCTAAATATAATTTATTAACAATAGGTTGAATATTGTACTCTTGCTTATCAACAATAGCTTCCTGTTTTGGCTTCTCTTGTTTTTGTGGAGGATTTAGAGCCCATTTAATAGTTTGTTCTAATAATTCTACACCTTGAATGGTTAATATCGATTCTGGATGAAATTGAAAACCACAAACCCGATCCTCATCATTACGAACTGCCATTACAATATTATTGCAAAGCGCATTGATGGTTAGTGTTTTTGGAATATTTTCACCTTTTAAAGAGTGATAACGAGCCACCGGTAGCGGATTTGGTAATCCTTTAAACATCGCTTGCTCATCATGCTCAATTAAAGATGCCTTACCATGCAAAATATCACCAGCTGGCACAATCGCTCCACCATAGGATTCCACAATAGCTTGATAACCAAGACAGATACCAATAATAGGCAATTTACCTTTTAAACATTTTAACAGTTCTGGCATGCATCCAGCGTCACTTGGCGCTCCTGGACCTGGTGATAACATTAAAATAGGGTTTTGCATTTGTGACAATTTTTCAATAATTACATTTGCAGGGATAGTATTTCGATAAATCGTCACACAATGCTTACTATTACGTAATTGATCGACCAAGTTATAAGTAAAAGAATCAATATTATCAATAAATAAGATATTAGCCATTAGAATACACCTTCTACATTATGCGCTGCCATGATAGCTCGAATAACTGCACGTGCTTTATTACGTGATTCATCAGATTCTGATTGTGGCTTTGAATCTAGCACAACACCACTGCCAGCTTGTACTGTCGCTATGCCATCTTCGACATAGGCACTTCGAATCACAATACAGGTATCAAGATCGCCATTCACGGTAAAATAGCCAACAGCACCACCATAGCTACCACGTTTAACTTTTTCTGATTCAGCAATTAATTGCATCGCACGAACTTTGGGTGCTCCTGTTAATGTTCCCATATTCATAGTGGCTTGATAAGCATGAAGCGCATCTAAATCACTGCGTAACTGACCAACCACACGCGAAACTAAATGCATCACAAAAGAGTAACGATCCACTTTTAACAAATCTTTAGTATAACGAGTACCGGGTTTACAGATACGCGCTAAATCGTTGCGAGCTAAATCAACTAACATTAAGTGTTCGGCTAGTTCTTTTTTATCGGTGCGCATTTCAAGTTCTAACCTACTATCTAAATCAAAATCAATTTCACCATTTGTAGTTAATCCACGTGGACGAGTACCGGCAATTGGGTAGATTTCAACTTGATTAGTTGCTTTAGTATACTTAAGTGCACTTTCAGGTGAGGCCCCAAATAACACAAAATCACTATCTTGCATATAAAACATGTAAGGGCTTGGATTATTGTTTTTTAATATCTGATAAGCCGATAATGGCTCAGGGCAAGGTAATTTAAAACGCCGTGAAGGTACTGCTTGAAAAATTTCCCCCTGCTCAATTGCATCTTGCATTTTTTTGATAATTGTATTGAAATCATCATCACTTTTATTACATGTCACATCGATATTAGTAAGGGACTGAGTATGAATGGCTTTCATTGTGCTATTTAATGTTGCTTGTAAATTAGTTAACCGTTGCGTTAAGCGCTCAGTTTCTTTTGAATCAGAAGTGAAAACCGTCGTTTTTAAAATGGATTTATGATCTTTATGATTTATTTCTAATATTGTTTCAGCTAAATAAAAACAGAAATCTTGACAACGCTGCTCTGTAGGTAAATTAGGTAAGTTTTCAAATCCAGCGACAAGGTCGTAACAAAATAGCCCACCAACAAAAATCGCATCTTGACCACATTGTTCAGGGATATTCACAATAGTCAATAATGTGCGTAATGCATCAAAAACTGATAGCGACTTTAATCTTGAATCTTCATCTTGCATACTATCAATAGTGGGAAATACCAATTTAAGTGTTTGTTCATCCACTTGTACATTATCTAACTTGTCTGTAAAAGCCTGTTGTAATAAAGGTAATAGCTTTTCACCATTTGTGGTCAATGCCTTAAAACTCACTTCATTATTTATTGCCGAAATACGTAATGCACTATCGACAATCATGACACTTTTAATTCCTTGCTTATTATCAATTTCGGCTGATTCTAGTAACAACGTTGCCGGTTTACTATCGCACAATTGATAAAACACTTGAGTTGGATCTTGATAATAACCGATGGTTTGGGTTATTTGTGTTAATGTCGGCTTATTCATTGTTGGCTCTCTACATTTAAATTTTTATTTAGCTGATTCGTTTAACATCCAAAAACTAAAAAACCCGCATAAAGCGGGTTTGTAAAAAAGACAATACATCATTACATCACCCGCAAAAGGTAACGCACCACCAACCAAAGCTAGTGAATTGACGATTAATAAGATGTAAATATTGTGCTTTCATAATTTTTATCGATTAAAAATAAATTTTGTACTATTAAACTAGTTTACTAGCACACTGTCAAGAGATTATTTATTTTTAAAAACAAACTTCTCATTTATAACTAGGCAAAAAATTTAATAATCTATAAAATGGTTGACTCATTTTTATTATAAAAAATTATAAGGATTTTTGAACTATGCCAGTATTTTATATCGTCATTGGTGTTATTGTTTTGCTTGCGTTAATTACTGTCTTAAAGGCAATTACAATTGTTCCCCAAGGTTATCAATATACTATTGAACGTTTTGGTAAATATACCCATACACTTGAACCCGGTTTAAATATCATTATTCCGTTTATGGATGGTGTTGGTCGTAAAATTAATATGATGGAGCAAGTACTCGATATTCCATCACAAGAAGTCATTTCAAAAGATAATGCTAATGTGCAAATTGATGCTGTTTGCTTTATCCAAGTACAAGAAGCAGCAAGGGCTGCATATCAAGTAAATCAATTAGAGCGTGCTGTCATTAATTTAATGATGACTAATATTCGTACTGTTTTAGGTAGCATGGAATTGGATGAAATGTTATCACAACGTGATCATATTAACTCTAAGTTACTAAGTATTGTCGATGAGGCAACAAGTCCATGGGGAATCAAAATTACCCGTATCGAAATTCGAGATGTTCGCCCACCAGCAGAATTGATTGCTGCGATGAATGCGCAAATGAAAGCAGAACGTAATAAACGTGCCGAAATTCTTGAAGCAGAAGGTGTTCGTCAAGCAGCGATTTTACGCTCTGAAGGTGAAAAACAATCTGAAATTTTAAAAGCGGAAGGTGAAAGACAATCTGCCTTTTTACAAGCCGAAGCGCGTGAACGTGCTGCCGAGGCAGAAGCAAGAGCAACTCAAATGGTATCCGATGCTATTGCTGCAGGTAATATTAATGCTATTAACTACTTTGTTGCCCAAAAATATACTGAAGCATTACAACAAATTGGTTCATCGGATAATAGTAAAGTGATTATGATGCCACTTGATGCGTCAAGTTTAATGGGTAGTATTGGCGGTATTGCTGAGTTGATTAAAAACACGAAATAAAAAATCAATTTTTATACATAGGCAAAGTGTTCCCTGAAAACTTTTTAACAAAATCGTAAACTCTATATTTAGAAATTTCACTGAATGAATCTTAGAGGTGATTGATAATGAATGGTTTTTTGATGGTTTTCTATAATCCGCCTTATTGGGGATTTATTGTTCTAGGTGGTATTTTGCTAGTTATAAAATTACTCAATACTGGCAAATATGGTTTTTGGAGTGGGATCGCTACTTTTATTATTGTTTTAATTGCTTGGATTTTACCGTTTTCTTGGCCAATTTTGTGGATCATGGATAGCATTGGAGGCATTAACGAAATGATTAAAAATACTAAATAAAAATCAAATTTTATACTTAAACATAGTGTTTCCTGAAACTTTTTGACAAAATCTATAAACGCTATTTTTAAGATTTTTACTGAATGAATCTTAAAGGTAATTGATCATGACTGATTTTTTTATGGTTTTCTATAATTCGCCTCAATGGGTATTTATTGCTTTAGGCGGTATTTTGCTGATTATAGAATTACTTGGTACCTGCGGATACGGGCTTTGGAGTGGGATTGCTGCCATTATTGTTGGTTTAATTGCTTGGATTTTACCTCTTTCTTGGCCAATTTTATGGATTTTATTCGCAATTCTAACGCTTGTATCTGCTTATCTTTGGTGGCTTTGGCTCAAAAAGCAAGGTAAAGATAAATCAAATAAAGGCGAAATCAATCAGCCACAACAAGATTTAATTGGTATTAAAACAGTTGTCACAGATGCTATTGTTAATGGCTCAGGTCGAGTAAAAATCAAAGATGGAACATGGTCGGCAAGATGTGTTGAAGATCTTAATGTTGGGCAGCGTGTTGAAATTATTGCTGTGGATGGTCTAATTTTAGATGTGCTACCTATAAATCAATAGTTTTTTGCTAGTTATAAAAATAAATAGGACGCATTAACAATGCGTCTTTTTTATTATAAAAGCGAAAAATGAATTACAAAAAAAAGATTTTCATTGGGGTATATGTCAGAAATTACTTTTTTCAAATCACTCAAAGTCATATTCTCTTGTTGGGCATGTTTTTCGGTAAGTTGATCAAATGTAATTTGTGTAATATTAACTATTTTAATTGTACAAAAATACTCATCAGTTTCAAAAGTTCCAACACGAAGCTTATCACCAACTTTAAAATGTGATTCACTTTTATCTCGAATGGTAATGACTTTTAAACCAGCTAAAATATCAGACTTAAAACGTTGATAAAAAGTAATATCATTTTGCACAGCATTATCCTATATGAAAATTACCCAAATTATTTAACAAGTATTAATCAAGCAAAGTAAATGTTTGCTTGTTCTGAGTTGTCGAATCACTACCAATATACACATTAAATTTTCCTGGTTCGGCAACATATTGCATTTTTTTGTTCCAGAATTTTAGCATATCATATTTAATCACAAATTTTACTTGACCCTTAGTGTGCGGTTTTAGAGTAATATTATCAAAACCAATTAACTCTTTCACTGGACGGCTAACCGACGCTGTCACATCTTGCAAATAAAGCTGGACGGTCTGCATACCTTCTCTAGTCCCTGTATTTTCAACATTAACGGTGACAATAATTTCACCCTCTCGATTCATTTTAGTACTTGATAACGAAAAGTCCATCGCAAAATTAGTATAACTCAAACCAAATCCGAAGGGGAATAACGGCTCATTGGGACTATCAAAATACGAGGTTGTATATTTGCCCATATTTTCCGTACCACGAGGACGACCTGTATTTAAATGGCTATAATAGACTGGGATCTGCCCAACATTATAAGGAAAAGACATGGGTAATTTGCCCGAAGGGTTATAATCACCAAATAGCACATCGGCAATGGCATTACCTCCTTCAGTTCCTAAAAACCAAGTTTCAAGCATAGCATCAGCTTGAGCATATTCTTCAGATAGTGTTAAAGGACGACCATTCATTAAGACAATGACCAAAGGTTTACCTGTTTTTTTCATTGCTTTAATTAATTGTTTTTGAGTCGCTTGCAAAGATAGATCTGTTCTGCTTGATGATTCATGAGCCATACCTTCTGCTTCACCAACAAAAGCAATAACAATATCAGCTTTTTTAGCTATTTTCACCGCTTCTGCAATCATTTTATCGGCTGGTCGATTATCAAATTTAGATGTTTCTCCGTATAAATTTAAAAACCGATATAAATTTTCATCATCAGAAAGGTTGGCACCAAATGCATAGCTAATTGATTCAGGATTTTTAACTGCATTTTTAATACCTTCTAATGGAGTTACCGCTAAATTAGCACGCCCAGCTCCCGACCAACTTCCCAAAATATCACGTTTTGAATCAGCTAATGGACCAATCACCGCAATTTTCTTATTTTTAGCTAGCGGTAATATCTCATTCTCATTTTTTAATAACACAATACTGCGGCGTGCCACATCACGAGCTTCTTCACGATGTAATCGATTATCAGCAAACATTGTATCGATATCTAATTTTGGATCTAAATTACGATTAGGATCACTAAATAACCCCATATCATATTTAAGTTCAAGTACATGACGACAAGCTTGGTTTATTTCATCTTCTGTAATGGCACCTTCTTCGACTAATTCAGGCAAAAATTGTAAGAAATATTCATCATTCATACTTATATCAATGCCAGCTTTAATCGCAACACGTACAGCATCTTTCGGATCACTAGCTACGCCATGATTTATAAGTTCACGAATAGCTCCATGATCACTAACAACAACACCATCAAAATGCCACTGATTCCGTAGTACTTCGGTTAACAACCAATGATTCCCCGTTGCTGGAATACCATTAACGCTCACTAACGAAACCATCACAGCTCGACTACCTGCATCAATTGCTGCTTTATAAGGCACAAGATATTCTTGGAACATTTTGCGTTCGCTCATATCCGTACTGTTATACTCACGCCCTGCTTCAACTGCGCCATAAAGTGCAAAATGTTTTACTGATGTCACCAATGATTTTTTATCGGCAAGCGATTGCTTTTGCATCTTTTCAACAAAAATCCGCCCAGCTTCTGAGGTTAAATAAGGATCTTCACCAAACCCTTCAGACACACGCCCCCATCTAGGATCACGTGTAATATCAACCATTGGCGCCCAAGTTATATTTAATCCATCCGAGGTAGCTTCGTCAGCTGATACTTCAGCAGCTTTTGCAATTGCACTACGATCCCAAGTGGATGCAATACCTAAATTAATTGGGAAGATAGTTCTATGTCCATGAATTATATCAAAACCAAAAAATAGAGGAATTTTATTGCGAGATTTTAGAGCACGCTCCTGCATTTGAGAAAGGTCAGGTTCGACAACAGTATTAAAAATGCCACCAATTTCACCAGCTTCGATTTTATCAAGTACTTTATCTAACGTTAGATCACCACCAACACTAATTAGGCGCAATTGTCCCGCTTTTTCTTGAAGCGTCATTTTTGATAATAGATTATCAATAAAAACTTTCTTTATTTCCTTTACTTCGCTATTAGGTTCTTGTGCAAACAAATGCCCAGAAAAGATAAGAAAAAATAAATATATAGCTACTTTTTTCATCATAATAAATATTGTTATAATTAAGAGGATAGACAAGCAGACAGCATAACGTATTTACAAAAAATCTCGTTTTTTATCTACTTACATTCAGGTTTAAAACATCATAATAGTTATTGCATCCCCTTATTCAAACACTGTCTTTTCTGAAATTTTTTACAAAGTTTAAGGGATAATATTGCCGACAATTGTTGGCAATATCAACTCAATAACACATTAATCTCTAAAATTGGTAAATTGAAACGGTTGACCAAATTCGCTATTTTTAACTAATGCCATAGTAGCTTGTAAATCATCACGTGATTTACCTGTAACACGGACTTGTTCACCTTGTACTTGAGCTTGTACTTTAATTTTGCTGTCTTTGATCGCTTTTACAATCTTTTTAGATAGCTCTTTATCAATACCCTGCTTAAGCTTAACCGTAATGCTATAAAGTTTACCGCTGTGCTCCATTTCTTCAGGAATTTCAAGTGCACCACCATCAATACCACGTTTAGCTAGCTTATCACGCAGGATATCGAGCAGTTGCTGTACTTGGAAATCAGATTGGCTTGTTACTTTAATCGTTTCATTTTTTTCATTTAATTCAAACGATGCTTCAACATTTTTAAAGTCCCAACGAGTAGCTAACTCTCGAGTGGCATTTTCAACACCATTTTTAACTTCTGGCATTTGAATTTCTGAAACGATATCAAAAGAAGGCATAAATTCTCCTCTTCTAATGGTTATAAAACTAAAATTATCTAGTTAATAAATAGAATAATTGTCGCCTAACAATAATTTAGGCGACTTTAAAATATAAGCGTGAATTAATCGATAGTACGAAGCAATTCATTGATACCTACTTTACCTAAAGTTTTAGCATCAACTTTTTTCACAATAACTGCACAATAAAGACTATATTTGCCATCTTTTGTCGGTAAGTTGCCAGAAACAACTACTGAACCAGCTGGTACACGACCATAATGAACTTCACCTGTTGCACGGTCATATATTTTAGTACTTTGACCAATAAATACACCCATTGAAATTACGCTACCTTCTTCAACAATAACGCCTTCAACAATTTCGCTACGTGCACCAATAAAACAGTTATCTTCAATAATGGTTGGGTTAGCTTGTAACGGTTCTAAAACACCACCAATACCAACACCACCCGATAAATGAACATTTTTACCAATTTGCGCACAAGAACCAACAGTTACCCATGTATCAACCATCGTACCTTCATCGACATAAGCACCAATATTGACATAAGATGGCATTAATACTGTATTTCGAGCAACATAGGCACCTTTACGAGCAATAGCAGATGGAACAACACGGAAACCTTCTTGTTGGAATCTTGCTTGATCATATTCAGCAAATTTTAATGGCACTTTGTCATAATAGTTAGTTGGACCGCCATCAATCAGTTGGTTTTCGTTAATACGGAAAGAGAGCAAAACAGCTTTTTTTAACCATTGATGAGTTACCCAATCACCATTGATTTTTTCTGCGACACGCATTTTACCACTGTCTAATAAAGCAATGCATTGGTTAATCGCATCACGTGTAACTGTATCAACATTTGACGGTGTAATCTCAGCACGACGTTCAAATGCTGCTTCAATAATAGTTTGTAATTGTTGCATCTCAAGTTTCCTTTAATTTATAGCCCGTTAGCAAATAATAAATAGATAGACAGTATAATATAATCTTTCTCGCTTTTTAAGTGGTTTAATCAAAACACCACAATCAATATCCAAGCAATCAAAAACAATCGAAATCTTAGTAAAGTCATAGGAAATCACAAAAAAACAGAAAAATAAAAGCTTTAATAAAAATCAATACCCTTTCTGATCACTTTTGGGATGTAATTGCACTGCTTTTTAACACAAAACAACTCACAAAAACCACCTAAGGCTATGTTATTTGTCTTATTCTGGCGTCAGACAAATTTGTCTGGAACAAATTTGAACATCTGAGTACAGCGAAGATGGCCTCGTAGAGGCGAGTATCAGGATGATACGAGTAGCGCCATAGACACATTATGTGCTAAAGCGTGAGGATTGCAAAAGGAGTTCGCTCTAATTCCCCTTGCTAGGACGTATTCAAGATAGCTATTTTATTCCCCAAAGGTCAATACGTCCGAAACCTTGCCGAACTAAAATAGACCACAGCTTTAAACCGCCACAGCGTAATACTGGACTACCCGCCACGCTTTCAGCGGCGGCGGGGGCGGCGCGATTGCGGCTTCGCCGCAACAGCGCAACCCTAAGGGAAAACGCCCCAACTGACGCGAGGGCTTTATTCTTTTTTATATTGTCCTCTCAGGCACCATAACCACCTTCCGCGCCCTAAGGATTAAGAACTAAACGCTAAAAGCTAAGGTGCGGTGCAAACAGCACCGAAGGCGTAGGAAGAAGCGTCGGTGCCGCCGACGGAGCCGCCGGGCGAGGGAACAAAGAAGCCATTGCTACCGATCGTGTCGCTTGTCCAGCAGGTGTTGTTGAAGAAGCCCGCACCAACGTAGTTGCCCAAGTAGCCCCACTCCGTGAAAAAACCTGCTCCTATATGACGCATGTAACCATTACCACTAGACGACGGCGTGGCACCTACTGCACCAGTACAAGGAGCGTAACTATTCATGCCCCAGCCAGAACAAACCGCATTGGTTAAATCCCTTACCCGTGACAAACGATAACCCAAACTATCACACCATGTGCTTTGATTAGAAAGGCTATCTCTTCGAAGTCCCCGATCGACGAACCACTGCCTCAACACAAATCCATACCTAACCTCATTACCTTGACTATCCCTACCAACCAACTCAAATGTCTGTGGCAAAGAAGGACGTCTAAGTGGACTTGGATTATCTGAATTCATCTGAGTACTATCAGCTTTAGGACCATTCAATGTTACCTGCGTGTTTGAGTAAACCCAATTCACCGTTGCTGTTATATCACCACTACCACCATATGTGGTAACAGACCAACTCAACTGACTTGCATCTATCCCAACTATATCCAAATCAAAATACAATCTATCTGCACCTGTTGTTGGAAAATTTAAACCGTAAGATGATGGATTTGTTGACTGAACTAAAAAACCCTTTGCTGGATTCCACATGCTAGATGGGCCTGCATGGTCGTCTGTACCATAATTTAGATTCGGCCTGACTGCACAAATAACGGGCTGTGACGGTAAAGTGATATAATACTCCACTGTTCCTTCACTAAAAGTACTACTTCTTGGCTCACCATACTGCGTAGCTAAATTCCCTCCAGTACTACTTAAAGTTACCTTATAAGGTGCATTACATATATTTAATGCATCACTACGATTAATGGTATTGCCATCTTTATCCGTTATTGCTAACGATATACTTCCTAATGCAGTAACTCCACCTGCTCCCTGTCCATCCCCATCATCATCGCCCCATTTACCTTGTGCCACTAAGTCATTTATATTTATTGAGTCACTTGATGGCGGAACTATCATTTCAATATCAGCAAAAGTATCCCCTACATTAGATAACTCGATTGGCGAGGTTGGTGATGAAGGATTATCTTGCGGTGCGAATGTTCGACCATCCGATAACTTAATACCTAATAAGTCCTCTATTTTAGTCACTTTAGTAACACCGCCATCAAAGGTTAAATAAGGTGCAGTACCGTGAATGCGCTTAAAAGTCGTGGCTGATAATGCCTGCGATTCTAAGGAGTACGGCAATAACAACAAAAGCGCTAATGCCAATGGGATTTTTAAAGATAGTTTTGTGGATAATTTCGATAATAATTCGAGAGATAATTGCGATGATATAATGGAGTTTTGTGTAAAAACTCGTCGAATAGGATTATTTAATAAATTTAAGACATAAGTTTGCCGGTGCTTGTACCTAGAATGATAATGCATTATGGTTTACCTATTAAGTAATTATTTATTTTATTTAGATTTTTATAATTATTTGCTTATTTAATAAGCTTATTTTCCTATAACGGCGAAAGTATAACCATTTATAAAATAGTTGGCTAGTTTTTTAGCGGACTTTTTTGTAAAGAAATGTAAAGATGAAAATGATTCGTCTTTATAGATAGGTGAATTTTCTAATTAAAATAAGGTGTTAGTTTTATAATTTTTTGTATTTTGCGGAATGATTAATATTGTTGATAACATCTAAAACACAAACACGCCCAACAACCTAGTTTAGCGTACTAGCTTTACTTCGTTATCGGCATATTTTGATGCTGTGATAAAGCAAACTTATTAATATTGTGGAGCTATCGATGTGTTTTTTGCTCTAAAATTTCTCTGGCTAACTATTGATTTTATTGAATTTTTTGTTAAATTCCCCTAGATTGCACCATGAAGTGTAATTCGTCTTAACGCTTAGAATAAAAAGCGGCAGGGCTTTTAAACTTATGCCGTTTTCTTGTGCGTGAGTTCAATAGATATTGTGTATAGTTATAAATACAAAAATCTAGTATCTTTCCTTCCTAGAAAGGTGATTATAATACATAGCAATCTCCAAACTGTGATGGTGCGAAGGTGCTAGTATAAATCACCTTTCTACTTTCTTCACTCCACCGTGTTTAAAATTGCACTTCATGTTTGAATTCAAGAAAAACAAAATAAAAAACTTAATAAAATCAACATACTTGCCAACCGCTTTTTGACGTAATTTTTAAATAAACTTTTCATCAAAACAAAAAGCAAAGTATTAACGAAAAAAGCACAATTTATTTGAGCAATGTATCACAAATCTAGAATGTCAAATAACCAATTGTTTAATTAAAATGTACTCTGCAACTATCATGATAGTTACCAAGACAATATTATGCAAAATTGGGGATTTTCATTACTAGAACTGTTAATAACTATTTGTATTAGTGCTATTTTAGTCACAATAGGCGTTGAGCATTGGAAAGAGCAACAACTGCGTAATGAATTAGCTTATACAACCAAACAGTTAGCTTATTTTTTGTATGAAGTTCAAATAAAAGCGTCGATTAAAAATGAGAATTACATTATTCATCAATTTACTTCACCTTGGTGTATTGCTATCACTAATGATGAAAAACCCACTTCGTGCAGTGAAGGAGTACTTTATTTTATCAAACCTGATAATTCTGTTGAAATTAGTGAATTATTAAACAATAAAAATGCTTTGATCTTAGGTCGTCGCAACTTAGCACAAACAATGTCTTTCCAATTAAAAAATAAGATAGGTACTAGCAGGATTTTTATTTCTTTATTTGGACGCATTCGATTCTGTGCAGAAAATAGCTATATAACAGGCTTACCTCCATGTTAAAAGCATCTGGATATTCCTTATTTGAAATGCTTATTAGCTTAATATTATCAAGTCTAATTTTTATGGGTATAACCTCGTTTTACATTCAATTACAAACAAGTATGATGCAATATTATCAAAAAACACGTTTACAACAGGCAATTGAACTTGGATTAGCTGGTATGAAAAAAGACATAAGACGAGCTGGTTTTATTGCTAATGACCCCAAAAAAATAACAGCTAAAGCTATTAAAATCGATAAACAAGGAAAATGTATTGTTCTTCGATACGATAGCGAAATTCGCAATTCTTGGGTTTGGGACAAATTTACCCCTATAAAGTCAGATGTTTTTACCTATCGCTATAAAGAAAACAATATAGCCTATAAAACAGGAGCAATAGATTGTTTTGGAACTAAATGGGAAAACTTATTTGATTCAAACGAAATCAAAGTAACCGATTTTACAATAAAACAGCTACCCGATGCCATTAGTCTATCTGTTACTGCTGAATTAAGAAAAAACAAGCAGATTAATTATCACATAACTGAAATAATCAAAAATGAAAACCTATTTTAAACAAATTTATACTTCGTCTGGGTTTAGCACTATTTTAATGGTAATTATTTTGATGGTTGTGGGATTGGTGCTATTAATTGGTTTTAATATACTTATTACCTCGTGGCAAAAAACTATCTTAATGGAAAGTCAATACTATCAAAAATTTAATCAAGCTAGTTCATCTTTAACTTGGGCAATAACCCAAAATTGGCAAACTCCTAAAACAAATTGGTATTGTATGACTGAACCCACTTATCAATTAAAAGCATGTATAAAAAAGTCTTTATTAAAAATTGATAAGTATGTGTTAGTAAGAGGCGAAGCTAAAGATTTTTATTTATATACACTCGCACATTTTGATAACAATCGATTGATTGTTGAAAAAGGTCATTGGCTCGATTATTGCCCAGAAAAAAGGGCTATTTATTGTGAATAACAAAAAGAAAAAAATAGCTGGCTTTAGTTTAATTGAAGTTATGATAGCAACGCTATTATTTTCAATTATTATGTTAGGATTTGTTAATTACCAACAAGCATTGTTTTATAAACATCACTACTTTACAAACTACTTACGTGCCAACAAAATTGCTTTTCAGCTACTTGATAGCTACCCTTATACCACAAACCAAATTATTCCTTCTGGTTGGCACTATAAGCTCACCAGTAAAACTTATAATGCCCAGTGTAAAATAGTTGTTATAACGGTTAATGCACCTAACAAACAAGTTGCCGAGCAGCAACGATTATTTTGTAATTCACTCTAAATATTTGCAATTTAAATACCATTTATCCCTCTATCCAGTTATGTAGAAGTTGCAAAACTTGTGGTGTTTTTTCTGCATGAACATTATGCCCAGCATCTTCAACTACTTCAATTTTTGCATTAGGAAATTGTTCGAAAATCGCTGGATAAGTTTCATTTGTAATATAAGAAGAGTTACCTCCCCGAATAAATAACGTCGGTTTTAACCAAGGTGAGATATTTTGCCAATCGCATATATGAGCATATTGTGAATTAATTGCTTCAATATTAAACAACCATTTATCATTCTTAAACGATTTTAGTAAAAAAAGAATGGTTGGCATGTTAATACCTACTTGTTCCATTAAATTGATGATCTGCTTTTTATCGGTAATTTGGTTACTAAGGCAATACATTAACACTCTTAAAATAGTGGCATTGGACGAACGGTGATATTTTATAGGCGCAATATCGATAGCAACAATTTTTTGGATAGAATCTGAAAGCATTTGCGACAATTGCAAAGCAACCTTCCCCCCCATTGAGTGACCAACTAATATTATATCTTTTAATTGTAAATCATAACAAAGTTCAGCTACATCTTCAGCCATAGTTTGATAAGTTATCTTATCAGACCAAGGGGAATGCCCATGATTACGAAGATCAACTTGCACGGTTTGATAATACTGCACAAAATCCTTCGCTAGCATATTTAAATTATCTAAACTCCCAAATACCCCATGTAAAAACACTATCGGCTGTCCATCACCCTGTAATTTATAGTTTAATTTCATACTTTAATTCGACCAATTATTTTAAGTGGCATTATTATACGTCTATTTTCAATACCATCACCGATTAATTCAATAACCACAATTTGCATAAATATGATAGAATTTAATACCAACTTTTTAACTAGTTTTAGGCCATATGTTTCAAAATAACCCTCTACTCGCACAATTAAAACAAGAACTCCATGAACAAACACCACGCATTGAAGGCACTATTAGAGCTCATGAAAAAGGATTTGGTTTTTTAGATGTTGATAATAAAAAAAGTTATTTCATCCCTATTGCTAAAATGAAAAGAGTTTGCAATGGTGATAAGGTATCAGGGACAGTAATAAGTAATAACGATAAAGAGTCTTTTGAACCTGAATCATTAATTGAAAGTGCATTGCAAAAATTTATTGGCAAAATAGGCTTTCAAGATCGTGCAATGGTTATTTATCCTGAAAATATGTCAACTAATCTAGCCATTCGTTGCAAAATAAACAAGCAAGTTAGCGAAAAACTAAAAGAAGGCGATTGGGTTGTGGCAACGCTTGTTTCTCACCCTTTGCAAGAAGAACGGAATCAATTTCTTGCCGAAATTGTTCGTTTTGTTGCTGAAAGCAATTCACCTTATCAACTTTGGCTAAAAACGTTAGCGCGCTACGATTTAGAAACTCACGCCCCACAGTTCGATTCATTATCAATTAACGGTACTGAACTTGATAACCGTCAAGATTTAACCGATGTTAACTTTTTCACCATCGATAGCGAAGATACAGAAGATATGGATGATGCTATTGCGATATCAAAAGGTGAACAAGGAGATTATCAATTGATGGTTGCCATTGCCGATCCTACCGCTTATGTATTACAAGATAGCGAACTTGATCGTATTGCCAAAATCAGAAATTTTACCACTTATTTACCTGATTTTAATATCCCTATGCTACCCAAAGAGCTTGCCAATGATTTATGTTCATTAAAAGCAAATCAAAAACGTCCTGCAATGATATGTAAAATGAGTATTGACGAAACGGGCAATATTAATAGCGATGAGATCACTTTTATACCAGTTTGGATTGAATCAAAAGCTAAATTAACTTATAACAATGTTTCTAATTTTTTAGAAAATAATGAAGATTTAGAAACTAACAATCCAATTATTAAACAGCAACTTAAACATTTAGCTGACTTAGCAAAAATTCGTATGACATGGCGGCAAAATCATGCTTTAGTTTTTAAAGATAATGGAGATTATCGTTTTGAACTTGATGAAAATCGCCAAGTTAAATCAATAATTAAAGAGTCTCGTCGGATTGCAAACCAAATAGTAGAAGAAGTCATGGTTTTAGCTAACCAAGCTTTAACACTGCAATTAAAAAATAAAATTGGTTTTGGAATTTTTAATATTCATTCAGGTTTTGATAATAAATATATTGAACAAGTAGTGACTTTTTTAAATGACAACGGAATCACTGAATTTGATAAAGAATCATTATTATCTTTCGATGGTTACGTAAAGTTGCGTCGTATAATCGACAACACTCCATTTTTGTCCACAAAACTTCGCAAGTTCCAAAGCCCTGCTGATTTTTCAACTGAACCTAAACCACATTTTGGTTTGGGATTTGATGCCTATGCAACATGGACTTCACCAATACGTAAATATGGTGATATGGTCAACCATCGATTAATCAAAGCATTTATCCGATCACAAGAATTAATCGCACCCGATAAAGATCAATTAAAAAACATGAATGAAAGACGCAAAACATTACGCTATGCAGAACGTGATATGGCTGAAAACCTTTATGCTCAATACTTATCAAATAAAGTAGGTGAAAGTTTTTCTGCTGAAATTATCGATATCAATCGTGGTGGTGCTCGAGTTCGTTTATGTGATATAGGCGCTTTTGCATTTATGCCACTTTCAATGATTCACTCAGTCAAGGAAGAAATTATCTTGTTACCTGAGGAAGGAATCATCAAAATTAAAGATGAGGTTTGCTACAAACTTGCTGATACTATCTCTGTTGTTATTCATCAGGTTAAAAGCGAAAATCAATCAATCATTACAAAATTAGCCAACAATTAAAAAATAAAAGAAAGATTATTCTTGCTTGAATTTACAGCTTTTTTGCTGTTATTTCTTCCCCCGATGTAAATCAGGGGGAATAATTAAAACTTTATCATATTTTTAATATTAAACCTCTTTTTCTTATTAAAAATATCTGTTATCTTTCGGGACTAAAAATAATGAATTAATCATTAAAATGAACAATAATTCAGGGAGGCTATAATGTCAATTCATGGACACGAAGTATTGCATATGATGAATGGAAACAATTATACCGAATCTTCTTTACTTGATGCTATCAAAAGTAAGTTTGGAGAAGATGCCATATTTCATACTTGTTCAAAATCCAACATGAATGCCGAGCAACTAATCGCTTTTTTAAAAGCAAAGGGGAAATTTAAACCCTCAGTTGATCATGAAACTAAATTTACGGTCGATAATAAAAAAATATGCAAACATTAGAGAAAAATGACCGTATATAAAGTACAATTTTTATAAATTTAATTTAATCTGCTAGTGTTTTTTAAATTAATAAGAGTATATAATTTCGCACTACAACAATAATCGTTATAAGTGGCTGTTGTTACTAATAACGTGACTAAATTAGTGGCAAAGTTGCTCGCTTTAAAATTAACCTAAAGAATATGCTCATGGAATTTGATAAATGAAAGTAAGTAATATCCTTATATGCACCTTTGTCGCTATTCTTGTCACAAGTTGTGCAAAAAAAAATTTACCTTTAAAAAATAATGAACCAATTTCCGAAACAGAGCAACTATCTCTATTAAAACAACAAACTGAAACTAACGACCCTTATGTTGTTGATGCTAAAAATCAATTAATTCGGTTTGTTGGTGATAAAAACTTCGATAACTACATTATTAAACAAGGTATTCTAAATTGTAAAGGCGATAATAACCTCTCCTCTTGTGTATTGAATTTTTATTTAAATGAACTATATAAATTAAAGTATCATGTGCAACTCAAAAAAGTAGTTGAGGAAAACCAAGCCGAACATAATATGGAACTAAGTAAAATAAAAGCAACTGAAAACAATATAAAAAGTTATTGCCAATATTCAGCTGATTTCGTTGCAGCAATTTATACAAAAGATAATGCAAAAATAACACAATATTTTCGACCACAATTTAGAATGTCAGAACAAGATATCTCATCCTTAAAAGCAAAGATTACTAAAGATGACTATTCTTACTTCCTAATAAACGAAAACCCAAGCATTCTTCAAGAAATGAAAGTGGATTACGTTGAGAAATGCTTAGATGATCCAAAAAACAATATTATCAATTATTTCAATATTTTTAGATAATACTAACGCGAGTCTTTTATGTGCAATTTATTTCCAATTCATAAGTTTAATAAAACTTTAATTTGCAAGGTGCTTTGCTTAGCTTCAGCTACTTGTATTAGTTTTTCTGCATGGGCTTTTTCGCTTGATGATGTAGTTGAAAAAGCTGAAAAACTATCTAAAAAGGCTTATGTTCAACCATCTAAAAATATTCCTAATGAATTAGCATCTTTACAATTTGCTGATTACCAAAAAATTCTATTTAATCATAAAAAAGCTTACTGGGGTGATCAAAAAAGCCGTTTCAAACTTGAGTTTTATCACGAAGGAATGTACTTTGATGTTCCAATAAAGATTAATGAAATTGTTAATAACCAAATAACTCCAATACAATATGATCCTAGCTATTTTGATTTAAGCCAGATTAATCTTGATAAACTAGATACTAAAAATTTGGGTTTTGCTGGTTTTAAAGTCCATTACCCAATTAATAATCCAACAAAAACCGACGATGAAATATTTTCAGCTCTTGGTGGCAGTTATTTTCGTGCGGTAGGTAAAGATCAACGCTATGGTCTTTCGGCAAGAGGGCTTGCCATTAACACTGGAGAAATGTCTGGTGAAGAATTTCCACGTTTTAAAGAGTACTGGATTGAAAGACCAGAACCAAATCAAAAACATTTAGTTATCTATGCATTACTCGACTCACCAAGCGTAACTGGTGCTTATAAAATTACATTGATTCCAAGTATTGATACTACTGTTACAGTTCAAGCTAAGGTCTTTTTCCGCGATTCTGTAAAAAAACTTGGCATTGCCCCACTAACCAGTATGTTTTTATTTGGGCCTAATCAACCATCACCATTGTTAAATTATCGACCTGCAATGCATGATTCTAATGGACTATCAATATTAGCAAATAATAACGAATGGATCTGGCGTCCATTAAATAACCCTAAACGTCTATCGTTTTCATCGTATAGCTTAGAAAACCCAAAAGCTTTTGGCTTAATTCAGCGTGATAAAGGTTTTGATGATTATCAAGATCTCGATGATCACTATGAAAAACGACCAAGCGTTTGGACTGAAATTTTAGGCGATTGGCAAAAAGGACGAGTCGAATTAGTTGAAATCCCAACAGCAGACGAAACTAACGATAATATTGTCACTTTTTGGGTGCCAGAAAAACAATATAAAGCTGGCGACGTGCTTGATATAAAATATCGATTACATTATTCATTACATGAATTACAGCGTTATCCTAATAATATCGCAAAAGCTATTAGTACCCGATTATCACTCGGCGATATAAAACAAGCTAATTTAATTCGTAAACTTGATGGCTCTAATGCGTACGTGATTGACTTCGCTGGTCCTTCATTATCAGAAAATGACCCAGTCAAAGTAATTTCAAGTATTACTAACGGCTCTATTGTAAGCTGTAATTCACAGTACAATCCAATAATAAAAGGATGGCGTGTAATTGTTAGATTCAACGTCCAAGATAGTAAAAAGGCAACGGATATTCGTGTACAACTCGCTTCACAAGCAACCAATGAAGTGATTTCTGAAACTTGGAGCGGGCAATACCCAGCACAATAGTAATGTAATAGTCATTATTATTATAAGATAAAAATATGAAAAAAGATTACTTTACAAATCTACCTGATGCTGAAGCTTGGCGTCAAAAATATGAAAATAATACAACACCACCTGATGATGTTGAGTTCTTAAAATATCGCTTAAATCAGATTGGCGATACTAGTTCTTTTATTGATGACCGAAAACAACAACCAAGTTATCCTGAAGTTGAACGCGTTTCAATTCAACCTCAAATCTGGAACCAGCGCTATATTGCCAAGTCAAAACATAACTTTAATATTTTAGCTATAATTCGACGCTTTATTATGTTTGCGTTGATTGTAGTACAAACATATTATGGAACCACTTATCTATCTTCTTTATTACCATACCAGAGTTGGCAAAAAATCAATTTTATGACTAATTGGGATATCAATCCTGAATTAGCCATCTACAGCATAATACCTTATATCATACAAGGGGCGATTATTATCCTGTTTGCTATTTTGTTTTGTTGGATCTCTATTGGATTTTGGACCAGCATTATGGGACTAATTTTAGCCGTCATGGGTAAAGACCGTTACACTATTCCTATTCCCAAGGATCCAGCATCACATATCGACACAAAACATCGAACCGCTCTTGTTATGCCAATTTGTAATGAAGATGTTGCTCGAGTATTTGCTGGGTTACAAGCAACTTATCAATCTTTAGCAGAAACAGGCCACGCAGCTTGTTGTGATTTTTATATATTAAGTGATACTAACGATCCCGATCTATATGTGAACGAACTTAAAGCTTGGGCTGAATTTAATGCAGCAAAACAAAACAATGGTTGCAACGTTTTTTATCGCCATCGCAAACGCCGAGTAAAACGTAAAAGTGGTAATATTGATGATTTTTGCCGTCGTTGGGGGCACCAATATGAATACATGATGATCCTTGATGCCGATAGTATCATGACAGGTGATTGTATTTTAAAAATGATCGCCATGATGGAAATGACACCTAAAGCAGGTATTTTACAATCACCACCAAAATCAGTCAGAATGACGACACTTTACGGACGTATTCAACAATTTGCCAATCAGATTTATAGTGATATATTTTGCTCTGGCACACACTTTTGGCAACTAAGCGAAGCACAATATTGGGGTCACAATGCAATGATTCGCTTAAAACCTTTTATTGAGCATTGCATATTATCGCCATTGCAAAAACGTAAGGGTCCAATTCATATTTTATCGCATGATCTAGTTGAGGCGACTCTGATGCGTCGTGCTGGTTATGGCGTCTGGATCGCTTATAATATGAATGGAAGTTATGAAGAGCTTCCTGGTAATATGATTGAAGATTTAAAACGTGATAATCGCTGGTGTATGGGTAACTTAATTAATTTAAGGCTAATCTTCAAAAGCGGTATTAAATTGACCCATCGTTTAATGTTTGCAACTAGTGGCATGGCTTATATTTCTTCATTATTGTGGCTAGTATTTTTAATATTTTCGACACTATTATTATTGGTGTTTAATATTTCTGAGCCTCAATATTTCTTCCAACCTAACCAATTTTATCCGACTTGGCCAAGGTGGGATGAACAATTAGCCATTCAACTATTATCAACCACAATGGTTTTACTGTTTGCACCTAAATTCTTCAGCTACGGTATTATTATAGCCAGAACTGGGGCAAAAGATGTTGGCGGTATATTTAAATTAACTTTATCAATACTGATTGAAATGATTTGGTCAATGATTTTAGCGCCAATACGCATGATCTTTCATAGTAAATTTGTACTTAAAGCATGGATGGGCAGTAAAATTCAATGGAAGTCACCATCCCGAAGTGACGACGCTCTAACATGGGGGGAGTCATTTTATTTTTGTTGGCCACTGTCATTATTAGGTATTATCTGGTTAGGAGTAATTATCTGGTTAAATCCACAATTTACTTATTGGTATATAGCCATATTAATACCTTTAACCATTTCACCTTTAGTAATTAGAGTATCTGGGCTTTCAAGTATCGGCATGAAGGCAAAAAAAGCAGGACTATTTTTAACCCCTGAAGAAACGCATCCTACAAGAGCTGTTACTCTTACAGGCGAATATTTAATTAAAACTGAAACTGAATTTGTTGAGCATGGCTTTGTTATGGCGTTGGTCGATCCTATATATAATGCGCTAACTTGCGCTTTATCGACTTCAAGACATAGAGTTAATAATAAAAACCAACAAAAACGCAATGAGCTTATTGAACAATATCAACACATAGACTTAGAAAAAATGAGTAAAGAAAAGCAGTTAGCGATTTTAGAAGACCCAATTATTCTTTCCGCATTACATCGTCATATTTGGCAACAACAAGAAAAATACGACAATTTGTTCTCAATATGGCAAAATGAACGCCAACAATAAGAAATAGGGCTTTTGCCCTATTTCACTTCTTTTTAGTAACTAATCAAAATCCATGGATATTTTTATGACTTGGCAACCTTCTGCACCTATAAATAATTTACTTAAGCGCGCGAAAATTGTTTCTCAAATTCGTCAATTTTTTGCTGATCGCTGTATTTTAGAGGTCGAAACACCTACCTTAAGCCAATATGCAGTAACAGACGTACATTTAAGCTCTTTTCACACTAAGTTTTTAAAGCCTGGTGAAATCGATGATCAACAAGGGCGAAACATGTCATTAATTACCAGCCCTGAATATCATATGAAACGCTTACTAGCTGCTGGTAGTGGTCCAATTTATCAAATGTGTAAATGTTTTCGTAATCATGAAGAAGTCAGCCGTTATCATAACCCTGAATTTACCATGTTAGAATGGTATCGCATCCAATTTGATATGATGCAAATGATTAATGAAGTCGATGATCTATTACAAACTATTTTAGATTGTGAACCTGCTGAACGCATCTCTTATCAAAAAGCATTTCAACGACATCTTAATATTGACCCTTTGGAAGCCGATCACGCAACCTTAGCTAATGCAGCAAATCAGCTTGATATCGGACTTAATACAGATAATTATGATAAAGATGGATTGTTACAATGCTTATTCACTTTCGGCGTTGAACCACATATTGGTCAAGACAAACCTATTGCTGTATTTAACTTTCCATCATCACAAGCTGCATTAGCCGCTATTAGCCCAGAAGATCATCGTGTAGCTAGCCGTTTTGAGTTCTATTACAAAGGTGTTGAACTTGCTAATGGCTTTAAAGAATTGACTAATGCACAAGAACAACGAATGCGTTTTGAACAAAATAATTTAGATCGTACTAATCAAAACTTACCAGCTCAGAATATTGACATTGAATTACTGGCCGCTATGGAAGCTGGGCTACCAGACTGTGCAGGAGTTGCTATCGGATTAGACCGTTTAATTATGCTTGCTCTAAACTGTAATAGCTTGAATGATGTAATGTCATTTACTTTTGAAAGGGCTTAATTATGTTCAATGCTTTAGGATTCACAGAATGGATTGCCATTATTATTGGGATTGTTGCCTTAATGTTATTTGTGTTTGCTATAAAATCTCAATTAACAATTAATAATTTACAGCAACTATTCGATCTACAACTAATTCAAAAAAAGGAAGAAAACCAAACTTTAATAATTCAAGTAAAACAACTCGAACACGAATTAGAGCAGTATCGACAACAAAATCTAGCGCAGAATGTTAAAATTAGCGAACTTAAAACACGCTTAGAAGAAACATTAAGTGCAACACAAGAACGTCAAACTATACTAGAACAAAGTGAACAACGACTTACCACTCAATTTGAAAACCTAGCTAATCGCATTTTTGAACAGAGTGGTAAAAAGATTGAACAACAAAATAAACAGAGCCTTGATTTTTTACTTTCACCACTTAAAGAACAGTTAGAAGGCTTCAAAAAGCAAGTTCAAGATAGTTTTGGGCAAGAGGCAAAAGAACGCCACACACTGACGCATGAAATCCGTAACTTGCAACTACTTAATGAACAAATGAGTAAAGAAGCAACCAATCTAACTAATGCGTTAAAAGGCAATAACAAAACCCAAGGGAATTGGGGAGAATTTATTCTAAGTCAAATTCTGGACAATTCAGGATTACGTTCAGGTTATGAGTACGAAACACAAGTTAATCTAACCAACGAAAACAATCAACGATTACAACCTGATGTCATTGTTCACTTACCGCAAGGAGGTGATGTAGTTATTGATTCAAAAGTGACCTTGGTTGCCTACGAACGCCATTTTAATAGTGATGACGAAAACGTTAAAGCAAAAGCAATGGCCGAACATTTAACGGCTGTGCGTAACCATTTAAAACAACTTAGTCAAAAAGATTATCATAAACTTATTGGAATTAATTCATTAGATTATATTTTGATGTTTATTCCTGTCGAGCCAGCATTTTTAAGTGCAATAGATAATGACCCAACATTAATTAACGATGCTCTGAAAAGTAATATTATGATAGTAAGCCCCACTACTTTATTAGTTGCATTACGGACTATCCATAATTTATGGCGGTTTGAATATCAAAATCGTAATGCTGAACTTATTGCCGATAGAGCAAGCAAATTATATGACAAAATGCGTGGCTTTGTTGAAGATATGGAAAATCTGGGCAATTGTTTAGACAAAGCTCAACAAACCTATCAAAATTCCATGAACAAATTATGTAAAGGTCGTGGCAATGTAATTGGACAAATTGAACGATTTCGTGAAATGGGTATCGAAGTTAAAAAACCGATTAATCCAGATATTACCTTATTATCAATCGATGAATTGAATAACGAAAATGAGAGTAAATAAACAAAACCTAGATTCACGATTAGGGGAAATAAGTGTATACTCATCGCACGCAAAGAGGAATTGAATATGGCAAAAAAGCAAGACAAAGAAGTAAGTTTCGAAGAGACACTTAAACAGCTCGAAACCATTGTAGCTCAATTAGAAAACGGCGATCTACCATTAGATGAAGCGCTAAATGAGTTTGAAAAAGGGATTAAATTAGCAAAAGCAGGACAAAAGCAGTTACAACAAGCTGAGCAGCGCATTCAGATTTTATTATCTGAAAATAGTGACGCCGAACTGTCAGAATTTTCAAATGATGATAATGAATAGTTTAAAGCCATTACAAGAACGAATTGATTCGTTTTTAACCACCTATATTTCACAAATTGAATCATCTCAACTTCAACAAGCAATGAGTTATAGTTTGTTGGCTGGTGGAAAACGAATTCGACCTATTTTAGTCTATTTAACCGGACAAATGTTTAATTGCCCCCTTTCTAAGTTAGATGAAGCCGCTGCTGCGATTGAAGCAATTCATACTTATTCATTAATTCATGATGACTTACCTGCAATGGATAATGATGACTTACGCCGAGGAAAACCAACCTGCCATATCCAATTTGGTGAAGCTCAAGCAATACTTGCCGGTGACGCCTTACAAAGTTTAGCCTTTTCAATGCTAGCAAAAAGTAAATTAATCGATGCTGAAACTAAAATTAATATGATAACTGAACTTGCCCATGCCAGTGGCGTTAATGGCATGTGCCTTGGTCAATCACTTGATTTACAGGCCACACATCAATCAATTAGTCTTGAACATTTGCAAAAAATACATTGTTATAAAACAGGAGCATTGATCAAAACGGCAATCCGTTTGGGTGCTTTTGCATGCGGTGAAATAGCTAAACCTTATCAGCTAATGCTCGATCGCTATGCTGAGGCAATTGGGCTAGCATTTCAAATTCAAGACGATATTTTAGATATCATTGGCGAGCAATCTATTATGGGTAAACCACAAGGTTCAGACCTTACTCATGAAAAAAGTACATACCCTGCATTAATTGGGCTAGATAGCGCAGTAAAACTAACCCAGCAACTCTATCAGCAAGCTATCGATAGTCTAAAACAAATACCTTATAATAATCAGCCATTACAGGAACTTGCTGGTTATATTATTAATCGCAATAGTTAATAACTAGCTAAAATACAGCATTACATAATGAATTTAGATAATTACCCTTTGTTAAAACAAATAAACTCGCCTGAGGATCTAAGATGTTTTCCTCAGTCACAGTTATCGTCTATTTGTCACGAGCTTAGACAATATTTACTCGCATGCGTAAGTCAATCAAGTGGTCATTTAGCATCGGGACTAGGTGTTGTTGAATTAACAACAGCCTTGCATTATGTTTATCACACACCTTTTGATAAAATTATTTGGGATGTTGGTCATCAGGCTTACCCTCACAAAATTTTGACGGGTCGACGAGACCAAATGCTCACTATTCGTCAAAAAGGGGGACTTCATCCATTTCCTCATCGTAATGAGAGTGAATATGATGTGCTAACCACAGGTCATTCTTCAACTTCAATTAGTGCAGCACTTGGTATTGCAATTAGCGAACAAAAAAAACAATCAGGTAAAAAAGTAGCTGCCATTATTGGTGATGGAGCATTAACTGCTGGTATGGCATTTGAAGCAATGAATCACGCTGGTCATGTTAAGCCAGATATGCTAGTGATTGTCAACGATAATGATATGTCAATTTCTGCAAATACTGGAGCACTTAACCAACATCTAACTCAAATCTTATCAAGTAAAGCCTATACATCTTTTAGGGAAAATAGCAAACGGATATTAGCTAATATTCCACCATTAAAAGAACTTGTTAAAAAAACTGAAGAACACTTAAAAGGATTAGTCACACCAGCTATCTTATTTGAAGAACTTGGATTTAATTATATAGGTCCTGTTGATGGACATGATATTAATGGATTGGTCGCAACTTTACAAAAAGTTCGCCAATTAAAGGGTCCACAACTGCTTCATGTAATAACACAAAAAGGCAAAGGCTACGCACCAGCTGAAAAAGATCCGACTTTATGGCATGGCGTACCAAAATTTAATCCAAATGATGGTATATTACCTACTACTCAAAAAGTTGCGCCAACATATTCGCAAGTATTCGGCGATTGGTTATGCGAAATGGCGCAAAATGATAAACGTTTAATGGCAATAACCCCTGCAATGGGAGAAGGTTCAGGTATGACAAAATTTGCAAATAGTTATCCTGACCAATTTTTTGATGTTGCAATAGCCGAACAACATGCGGTAACCCTTGCTGCTGGGTTTGCAATTAGTGAATTAAAACCTGTTGTAGCTATTTACTCAACTTTTTTGCAACGCGCTTATGATCAAGTGATTCATGATATTGCTATTCAAAACTTACCCGTATTGTTTGCTATCGATCGTGCAGGAATTGTCGGCGCCGACGGTGAAACTCACCAAGGTGCATTTGACTTAAGTTATCTACGCTGCATACCCAATATGGTCATTATGACACCGAGTGACGAAAACGAATGTCGACAAATGCTCTACACAGGCTATTTACATAATGGTCCTGCAGCAGTACGTTACCCCCGTGGTGAAGGCACTGGAACGCCATTAATCCCATTAACAGCAATTCCTTTGGGACAATCTAAATTGTGCCGGCAAGGTGAAAATATTGCTTTACTAAATTTTGGCTCTTTAATTACCGAAGCTTTACAAGCTGCAGAACAAATCAATGCTACAGTTATCGATATGCGTTTTGTTAAACCATTAGATGAAAAAGTCCTTTTGCACATTAGCCAAACTCATAATATACTTGTCACCATCGAAGAAAACAGTATCAAAGGCGGAGCAGGTAGCGCCGTCTGTGAATATTTATTATCGAAAAAAATAAAATGTGATATTTTAAATATTGGACTCCCTGACAAGTTTATTTCTCAAGGCTCTCAAAGCGAAATAAGGCAAGAAATAGGACTAGATAAAAAACACATTATCGATAAAATTAATCGTTTTATGAATCAATAGGTTAAATATGGAAACTCAAGCTGTCACTATTCAAATTTTTGGACGAACATTAAAATTTAATTGTCCTGTTGATGAAGTCGACGCACTTAACAATGCCGCAAAAGATTTAGATGCGCGCTTAACAAATTTACGAGAAAAGTCTCCACATGTTGGCAGTGATCAACTTATTATGACTGCTGCTCTAAACATTTCTTACGAACTCTCAAAAGAAAAAGAAAAAAGCAATGAATTTGGCGATCGGTTAAAAATGTTACAACAATTACTCGATTCAGCCCTAAATCCTAATAATTAACTACTTGAATTGTAAATTTAATACAAATAATATTGTATGATCCGTCAAATTTTGTATTATAGCACACGACTCTGAGATGATCGCCATATGGGTTAGTCCCCTGAGCCGATATTCTAAACTTAAGAACGGAGTGACTTTTAATTGGTGTGTATGCCTTACTTGTAAGGAAACCTAAAAATTAAAACACAATGTTCACCTTGAACCTTGGGTTCAAGGGTTACGACCCTAACGACATCTTGGAGCGCTCTTTTACTTTTAAACAACAGTGAAAACTGATGAATATAAGGCAAATCATTCGTCAAAAACGGCGACAATTATCTTCCAGTGAACGAGACATTGCACAACACGCTATATATCAAAAAATTGCCTGTCACCAAGCGATTAACAAAGCAAAAAATATTGCCATATTTTTATCATTTGATGGCGAAGTCGAAACCCAACCTATAATTAACTATTTATGGCAACAAAATAAATCTGTCTATTTACCTATTATTCACCCTTTTTCCTCTAAACATTTACTCTTCTTAAAATATACTAGCCAAACTCAACTTATAAAAAATAAATTTGGTATATTAGAACCAAAGTTAAATGTATTAAATGTACTTCCTTACCATCAACTCGACATTGTTTTTACGCCACTAGTTGCTTTCGATCAACGAGGTTATCGTATGGGAATGGGGGGTGGATTTTACGACCGATTACTAGCAAATTATCAAACTCAACAAATTTTACCAATTGGACTTGCTTTTGCTTGCCAAAAAGTCCAACATATTGATAACAAACCTTGGGATGTTCGATTGCCCGAAATTATCTATGCTTAAGTTGTTTTATTTTTTATTGAAACTATAAATTACAATCATTCTTATTATAAAGAATAAATTGTAACAGTTTTACCTTCATATCTAGAAATTCAGCCTAGATATAAAAATTAGTTTATTAGGAAAACGAAGATTCAAAATAAGAAGACTTGCCATAATTAGACACCTAAAATAAATAAAATACCGTTGTTTAAGCAAATTTAATGGCTCATGGTTTAAACTGGAAACCATATTTTTATTTATATAAGGCATCTTTTTGTCACTAAAAGTTTGATTAAACAATAAGCCGATCATAATTATGAGAGTAGGACATAGAGATTACCCGTATAAAAATATCTAAAATATATGATTAAAAGTAATACCCCATATGCTGGCTTATTACTTTAACTCCATAACAAAATTAATAATTTTATTGATTCAAGCTGTTGTTTTCTTTTGGTAATAAAGTGAAAATTTTTGGATTTTTACCTAATAATTGCTTCGCTAAATGATTGGTATCCTCCAATGTGATAGCTTCAATGATATTTGGTTGTGTCTTTAACTCATCAAAACGATCTCCATCAGCGGCTATTTGTGCCATAGCTGTTAACCAATAAGTAGAACTTGTCACCTTTTCTTGATGATCGAGTAACCATGATTTTTTCGCCTGCTCTAGTTCATCTAAGGTAATACCATCATGTGCTACTGATTGAATCACTTTATCAGCCAGTAAAGTTAAAGCGTTAACCTTATCTGGTGCCGTGGTGAAATTTAACCTAGCCAAATAATAAGAAGTCGGATATTTAATCAATTGTTGAGAAAAAATAATCGTATAAACACCAGACGCTTGTTCCCTTACATAATGACGTAGCCTTAAATTAACAATATAATCAAGTAATTCAAGTTTCAGTTGATCACTCAACTGCCATGATTTTTGCTCAGAATAAAGTATGCTGACCATCGACTTATCACTGCTAGCCATTGGATAGGCTTTTTGCATTGAATGATGAATTGGTGTGATACCATTATCTATCCATGTCGTTTTCCTATCAACAACAGGTAAACCTGCAAACCAACGTTCCACTAATGGCTTAATGTCATCAATATTAAAACGTCCAGAAATAATAATATTAGCTGATAGCGGTAAGTTAAACGTTTGTGAATAGTATTGTTTAAGTTGATCAACAGTAAAATTGATCCAAGGTCCTTTTGGCGAAACGAGTAATCGCTCGCCATGGTTAAAAGCATTTTTATTGATTAAATCTAAAAATTGTCTTTCAACAGGTTGTTTTTCGTAAGCCAAGCCCAATTTTTGTTTGGTCTTAGCTAATCTTTCTGGGTCAAAATTAGCCGCTGTTAATTTCAAATAGAATAATTTAAATAATGATGCTAATTGATCATTGGGGGCTTTTCCACGTAAACCATGATAAAGTAATTCTGCATAAGGGTAAACGCTAACTTGATGTTGCCGTTCAAATTGGTTTAATTTTGCTGCACTATAAGATCCATATCCACTTGCTTCAGCCAATCTTTGAGACCAACGCATAATACCTAATTGTTGATAGGTATCTAGGGATAATCCTCCTGGAATTTGTAATAATATTTCAACATCACTTGATAAAGTATTATCAGGACGAGCAATAACACGAAGTCCATTGCTTAATTGCCACTCATATGCTTTTATTTCGCTGATGTTACGGGTTGTTTTAATCTTTCCTTGCTCTAACGGTACTATATCAAGCTTAACGTCCACCTTTTTAAAAGAAAAGTCACCAAGCTGAGTTTGCCTAATAGATTGCCATAATTGTTTGATTTGAGATATATTAATAGCTTCTTCATCACTATCAGGTCCAATAATAGCAATCCGTAAATCAACACTATTTAACCTTTCAGCCACCATTGTTTGCAATTGTTCTGTATTAACCTTTTTTAAAATCTTTTCTGTTTGTGTTAATTGTTGCTGTTTATTTTGTATGGGCAAACTATTGGTGATGTTGTTAACTAATTGATTAGCTAAATAATCATTTTGATAATTACTTTCATTTTCTAATTGTTGTTTTAATTTTGTCAAGATTTGCGTTTTTATCTGCTGCAATTCAATTTCAGATACACGATTGGTTGACATCCGCTGTAATTCAGTAAAAAGATGCTTTATTGCATCTAAATACTGTTGATCTTTTGGCTGTGCAAAAATAAGATATTGCATACGTTTATCATCAAATAAGATCCCTTGTTGATTAACTTGAGAATTAGGCAATATCTGATTTTCTACCAATAACGATAACCGTTGATTAAGTAGTGTTAACCAGACTAGATCAAAAACGTCTTCTTTTATGCCTTGTGGTGTATTTAAGGTTGTTGGCAAATTACGTTGTAATGCTAATTGTATTATCCTTTGCCCTTGTTCACGATCAAGAATAATCTTAACTAATGGCTCACTCTGCGATGCAAAAGCCCTTAATTGAGGAACATCAACAGGTGCATTACCTCGAGGACGTTGGCCAAAAAACTTAGCAATCCATTGTTTTGCGACTTTAGTATCAAAGTTTCCTACAACAACTAGGCTCATTCTTTGAGGTTGATACCAATTGGAATAAAAGGTTTTCGCCTCTTCTACAGGCGCATTTTTTATAATATCTAACGAACCAATCGGTGCTCGATCAGCATATAAGCTACCATGATAACGTAATTCATCTAAGATAGTATTAATACGATAAGCCACACCTTGTCGTAAACGCCATTCTTCGATAATAACATCGCGTTCACTTTCATAATCTTTCGATTCAAAAGAAATATGATAAGCCCAATCAGATAATACCATTAATCCCTTTTCTACCTGTTGATCTGTACTAGTTGGTAACGACAAACGGTATACAGTAGAATTAAAGCTGGTCGCCGCATTTATATGGCTACCTAAATGAATACCATGCTCTTCTAGCGACTTAAAACTTGATTTATCTGGGAAATTTTTTGTTCCTTTAAATGCCATATGTTCAACAAAATGTGCTAAACCTAGTTGCTTTTCATTTTCTTGCAAGGAACCACTATGCACAATTAACCTTAATTCTAATCCTGCTTTTGGGCGTGGTTGTAGATAAACGGTTAAACCATTCTCTAATTGGTAAGTTTCTATTGCAGGATCAGTGTCAATTGGCGTTATTGCCCAACATAAATGAGGAAAATTTAGCAATAAAATAAATAAAGTACAATATAAATAATTTTTTAACATAGTATTTAAACCTTAGATACAAACATATTAACAGCATTACTGCGCAGTTTAGTTGATTGTTGATTTGACGGAGTAACAGTAGTATCTAAATTGATCATGTATTTAACATAATTTTGTATCGGCTGATGAGAAACAAAGATCACAGCACTTTCAGACAGTTTTTCTTGTAATAACGAAATAAGTTGATAAACGCTTGGTAAATCCAATGCGGAAGTTACTTCATCTAATAATATCAGATCGGGTTTATTAAGTAATAATCGAGCAAACATTAAGCGTTGCTGTTCCCCACCCGATAGACGGTTGCTCCAATCATCTTCCGTTTCTAATTCACTATTTAATTTATCTAAACCCACCAATGACAACGTTTCAATTAGTGCATCTCGAGCAAAACTTTGCCGACACGCTGGATAAGTCAATAAATTATCTAATCTATCATAGCTAAGCCAAATTTTTTGTGGGATCCACAGATAATTATCTGTGCGTTGAATAACACCTTGATAGTTTGCCCCAAAACCACTAATGGCTTTTAATAGTGTCGATTTGCCTATACCAGAAAGCCCTTGAAGTAATAGAGTATCTCCCTTAGCTAACTCAATATTAGTTGATAATAATACCTGCTGATTATCCGCACTTCGTAATACTACTTGTGCATCGAGTAACTTATCCTTATTGGTAGATGGGATAACAGTGTTTTCAGGTAGCTCATCTAAAAGTCGAATAAAATGATAAAGCCGAGTTACCGTTGCTTGCCAAATAGCAATATCTCGGTATGCATAAATAAACCAACTTAATGCCGATGAAACTTGCATAAAGGCTTGCCTAATCTGCATTAAACCACCTAAATTAATTAAGCCAGCAATAAATGCCGGTAAGGCAAAAAAAATGGGCGCTAAAGAAGAAACTTGTTGATAACCTACACTAAAAAATGAGAGATTTCTTTCATTACTCATCAAATTTTGCCAATTATGAATAATAGCAGTAAATTTGTTTTGTAATCTAGCTGTTTCTTGTTTTTCACCATGTTGACCAGCAATTGCTTCGCTAGATTGATGACAATAAATCAAGGCTGCACGATAATCAGCTTCACTTCTTTGTTTTTCCACATTAATCTTATGTAATGGTTTGCCTATAGCATGCGTACAAATAACTCCTAATAATGTATAAATAAGACAGACAAAAACCATATAACCTGGAATATAAATATCTATCGATAGCAAAGTAAAGGAAATAGTACCAGATAGCGTCCAAAGAATGGCAGTGAAAGAGATTAACGTCATACATGAACGCAAAAATGAAAGCAATAAATCCAATGATTGTTTGATTAGTAAATAAACATCTTCCGCAATACGTTGATCGGGATTATCTAATTTATCTTGCCTACATTTAAGGTGATAATGGTGAGAATGTTTAGATAACCATTGCTTAGTTACCTTTTCTGTCATATGGTGACGCCAAATTATTAACAATTTCTTTTGTAAATAATCAGCGTACACAACAACCAAAATCATAATAACAATAAGAACAATAAAATCGCCTAATAAACGATAAAGAATTTGCCCATTTAAAGTCTGTAAAGCATTATAAAAATCACCATTCCATTGATTTAATTTAACA
This sequence comes from Gilliamella sp. Occ4-3, assembly GCF_001690675.1. NCBI lineage: Bacteria > Pseudomonadati > Pseudomonadota > Gammaproteobacteria > Orbales > Orbaceae > Gilliamella > Gilliamella sp. Occ4-3. The sequence continues at coordinate 44,030 of NZ_LZHR01000108.1, read as the reverse complement.
TTAAACCATACAGTAGATAAGCTTAATACGACAACAGAAAGTAATAATAACCAAGCCACCTTTGATGCTGATGAACACCAAAATGGCTTTACTAAATATAAAAATTGTTTAATTTTTTGCATATTTATGAGGCACTAAAATTTATATTATTTTGACAAAAGTATAACGTTTTATGTAAATTAGAAGTCATAACCAACTTGAATCCAAAACTGACGACCTGGAGCATAAGCATTGACAACTCTATCATTACCAACCTTATCAGCACCATAAACATAACGATCGATAACATTTTTTTTATTTAAAATATTATTAACTTCTACCGAAAAATTAGCTCCTTTAGCAAAACTTGGTGTCCAACCGAGTTTAGTATCCCACCGAAAAGTACTGGCAAAGCGTTCTTTTTCGTATTTTGCCATTTTATTACCCGTATTAGGATCTATGTAATATTGGTTACTATAGCGAACAGCTTGATGCCGTGAACTTTGCCATTGTAGTAAATTATAAAGAGTTAAATCATATTCAGGGATCTTACTTGTGAGCTCAACATTGACTTTAACAGGGATATTAAAATCTGTTGCGGGTAAATCCGATGCATTAATTATTTTGCCGTTATACCAAACTTTATCATGGCGAACGTTATTTGCTGGATCATAATGCGCATATCCTAATTCTTTAGGTGAATTACTTTTGCTTTGCTGCCATGAAATAGATGCTGATGCTGTATGTTCAGCATGATAAAACTCAATAGGTAGCCTATTTTTTACCGTTAGTGAAACAGTATCATGCTTACTACGCCCAGAATTATCAAAGGTTCGAACATTTGATCTACCATTATTATATTTAGGGCGACTGCGAACTTCATCATAGCTTTTACGATGCACATATTGTAATTGCCATAAACTATTATCTACGATTTGCTCAATGCCTAAGCTAATTTCGTCATTGTAAGGCGTAGAAAGTGAATCTAACCCCTCAAAATCGCTTGAACTTATCCAATCTTCATCAACTTGTCCAGGAGTACAAAAATAATAACAGTTCTTTAATCCTGCATTTTGTGCACCATATAAAGCATAAGCCATCATAGTACGGCCATAATAACGGTTAAACCCCGTAGTTAAGACCGTATTACCGTTACCAAAAGCATCAAAACTAGTCACTAATCTTGGGGCCAGATTGGCATCTTTAATAAAACTATCATAATCAATTCGTATCCCTGGACGAACAGTTAAGCGACCATATTGCATTGTATCATCAGCAAATAGTGTGTAATTATCATAGCTTGCTTGATAACGACCTGCTTGGAAAACTGAAGCATGATCAGCAAAAGAGAGCCAAGGAAGAGAATCCCATGTACCAGTATAGGTATAACGATAAAAATCTTCATTGCGAATATAGCGAGCTTTGGTTTTTGTCAATTCAAACCCCATAGAGGGCTCATGCGTTACATTCAACCAATTAATAGGCATAAACTCAAGCTTTGATTTAAATCCCCAATTATTTTGTTTAGTGGTTAAATTACCGACGCCTCCCGAATGATATTGCACGGGATTTCGCCAGTCAGAATAATCAACTAACGTAACAAAATAATTTTGATCATTGGTTCTTTTATCTTCTAGCATTTGATAACTAGTCGTCACATCTAATTTGGCAAAATCAAACTCATGCATTAGTTGCAACGCCATGCTTAACCCATTGTGCTTAGTATCATAGCCAGAATTAGCTACAGTTGCAGCAAAGGAATAATTATCATACTTAGAATAATTGGCCGAAATATTGACGATTGTTTGATCAGTAGCATACCAAGTAAATTTAGATGAAAAATTATCTGAAACACGTGTTTGGTTTTTCATGCCACCGTTTTTTCGAATTTCAATCAAATCATCTCCTTCTAATAATAATGAAGGTCCTTGATAAGTGACTGAAGAAATATCCGATTCTCTTCTAGATGCAGCAAACATCAAACCAAGATTGTCGGTAATCCCCGTTTCAAACCAACCACCAAAATTTTGTTTACTATATTTAGGTTGAAATCGACTCGGATGACTTGCATCATTTGCTGAACTATCAAAATTAATTGCTGGATCAACATGTGTCTTATTCCATGAAGAGTGAGTTCTACGATAAAAAATACTACCATTAGTCTCATGATTCCAATGACGACTAATCACATCCACAACACCGCCTGTAAACCCGCCATATTCAACAGGAATATTATTGTCATATAATTTAATTTCATTGATTAGACGACTATCAATGTAAAGACCTTGTTCATCACTATCGACACGGGTATTGGTTACCCCTAATCCAGGATCAACCGGATCGACATCATTATTAAAACTAACGCCGTCTAACTGATAATTGTTCTGATAACTAGTATTGCCATGAATTGAGATATCGGCGGGTTTAATCTCTCCTTGAGTCATACCATTATAACTACTATTAGACATTTGTACTGCTGGTGACGTCTTTAATAGATCGGTGATGTTACCATCACCTGTATTCATTTGCGTTATTTGAGCAGAATCAACCGATTGTGGCTTCGATATTTTAGGAATAGGTGATGTCACAACAATAACATCATCTTGATTATTGACTTCATCATCACTATTTTCGACGATAGTTTGACTGATTTGATTTTGCTTGGCGAAAACTGCAGGATTATAACTAACTAACAACAAAGGTAAAGCCGATATTACTACTTTTTTCATGTAAAAAATCCATCCACAAATATAATAACGATGCATTCATCATTAAATTTTCACTTTATAATAATAATGATAATCATTCTTAATAACATTTCATCATAAAATTTATATTTGTCAATCGAAAAGAATAAATTTGCTATCAAATAGAGCACTCCTATATACACATAGGGGCCTTACCATCGTAACAAAATAGTAGCTAATCAGTAGTTTGCGCCCCCCTTGTATTAATGTTTAGATGTAACCAAAAATCATTTCTGTTAAACGCACTATGTTTTTATACTGAAAAGGTATAGATTCCTGAATATTTTTAACAAGAGTTGATCTATTTAGAACCAATAACCAATAAAATAGGTGATAACCCTCATATAAATGAAAAATTCACTCAACCTGCTAGCCAAGCAACGAATAAGAAAGCCGAAAGATTAATATGCACTTGAATGATGATATGGCATCAACCGGCAAATATTTAGCGATTCAAAAAATAGAAAACAGAAGTTTCAGCGATTTTGGATAAAATACCTTATAGTTTTCTAGAGGATTATTTTAAGCATATAATGTAAACAGTTCGACGTTTATAATAGATTATGTTAGTTGAACAGGTATGAAGTAATTATTAAAGGTTTTATTCAAACAACTTAATGTTTTACAAACAAATATTTGTAATATCTTCAAATAAAAAATATTCTACTTGAAAAGTAAAATATATTTTTTTAAAGTAGGTAAGATCAATTTAAAAATGATCTTTTTTATCACGCTCTACAAGTCCCAAACAAGGTCTCTAGGACACAATATTCAAAAAACGATTGAGTATTTATCCCTCAAGGCTTTTTAATATCATATAAAGGAGTGTTGCAATGTCAGAAAAAAAAGAACTAACCACCAATAACGGTGCCCCAATAGCCGATAATCAAAACTCTCGAACTGCTGGCCCTCGTGGTCCAGTATTGCTTGATGATTATCAACTCATTGAAAAACTAGCCCATTTTAACCGTGAAAATATTCCTGAAAGACGTGTACACGCCAAAGGCTCTGGCGCACACGGTACCTTTACGGTAACAAATGATATCACTCGATATACTCACGCTAGTATATTTGCTAAGATAGGTAAACAAACCCCTCTTTTTGCAAGATTTTCAACAGTTGGTGGAGAACGTGGCTCATCAGACACCGCCCGTGACCCTCGTGGATTTTCGGTAAAATTTTACACTGATGAAGGCAACTGGGATATAGTAGGTAATAATACACCTGTATTTTTTATACGTGATGCATTAAAGTTTCCTGACTTTATTCACACCCAAAAACGTGATCCCAAAACCAACTTAAAAGATCCACAAATGATGTGGGATTTTTGGTCTTTATCACCAGAATCACTTCATCAAGTTACTATTTTATTTTCTGATCGCGGAATCCCTGATGGTTACCGCCATATGCACGGCTATGGTAGCCATACTTATAGCTTAATCAATAAAGATGGCGTTCGCACTTGGGTTAAATGGCATTTCAGAACTGAGCAAGGAATAAAAAACATTCATCCTAAAAAAGCAGCAGAAATGGATGGAACTAATCCAGATTCAGCACAAGAAGATTTGTTCAAAGCCATTGAGCGAGGAGATTATCCAAAATGGCGACTTTACATACAAGTAATGACAGAAGAACAAGCTAACAACCATCCTGAAAACCCATTTGATGTTACTAAAGTTTGGTCACAAAAACAGTTCCCATTAATCGAAGTCGGCGTAATGGAACTGAATCGTAATCCAGAAAACTATTTTGCTGAAGTTGAACAAGCAGCATTTGAACCAAGTAATGTAGTGCCAGGAACGGGTTTATCACCCGATAAAATGCTTCAAGGTCGAATTTTTGCTTATGCCGATGCGCACCGCTATCGTATTGGTACTAATTATCAACAATTGCCGATCAATGCTCCAAAATGCCCTGTTCATAATTATCAACGCGATGGCGCAATGCGCTTTTATAGTCCAGATAATGCGCCTAACTATGAGCCTAATAGCGTCGATAGCGCACCAAAACAACAACCACAATATGCCGAACCGCCAATGCATGTACCAGCTGGCACAATGGACAGGCACGATCATCGTGTTGATGACGACTATTACTCACAACCACGCGCACTATTTAATTTAATGCAGCCTGATCAAAAACAACTGCTTATTGATAATATCGTTGGCTCAATGAAAAACGTGAATCGAGACATTCAAATCAGACAGCTCAAACACTTCTATAAAGTGCATCCTGACTATGGAACTGGAATTGCCAAAGGATTAGGGATTGATATTGATCTAATAAAAAGTTAGTACTTAAAAATAAAAATGCCTACAATTTTAGTCGGCATTTTTAATTATTGACTGTAACTAAATACACAAATATAAATTGATCACGGTACAAAATTTATAAAAACACTTCATTAATTTAGCAAAGTCACATATTATTAGCATAGATTACAGTAAAATCATATAACTTATTGAAGTTAAAAGGATTATCCGATGAAAATCATTAAGCTAATTATTATTGTTTAATTGTGTTGGAGGATTGTTAAGTTATCAATGGTGTTATCAGTTTATAAGAAAACACAGTACACCAGAATCTCATTTTTTAATATTGTATTGCTTGTGTTATTTCTGTTTTATTCTTATTTCAGTCTTTATGCTAGATAAAATAAAACGACCGTCAGGTTTAATCTTTTGTGGGATAGTTATTGGTGTTTTAATAAACTTTATCTCATGGATTGTCCGCCCATTCATTATGGGAGATCACAATACATTAGTTCTAGATATTGACGCAATTATTGCATATCTGTGTATATCATCAGCCGTTACCCTTAATTTTATAATATACCCAGCTATTTTATTGTGCTGTCACTACTCAATTTTTTGGATTGAAAAAATATATAAGAAATTCATTTTCAAGCAATAATAGATGTTTCCCCATAGATAAAATATTAGGCAGTACGCACGAGTATAAATAAAAATAAGATCGCAACTTGTTAAAAAGCATTTAACGATCTAAAAAACAATATTTTTTACTGAAACGTAGGGTTACCTGAAACTTTTTGACAAAATTATACTCACTTGTTTACTTAATTTTTTAAAGACAAATGAAAAATTCATGCTAATAAAAAAGATGCTTGCTAATATATTTTTATGATTGTTTTAATTAACCGTATTGAAGTTCAACTAATCTATTATTTCGTATGAAACTTAAATAGTTAGATAGCCAATACGGTTATAACCATCTAAATTAGATTCTGATAGCTGATTTTTGCCGAACAATTTCAAATAAACAAACACCAGTTGCAACCGATACATTTAGTGATGACACAATACCTGCCATTGGAATGCTCACCAATTCATCACAGTGTTCTTTGGTTAAACGACGCATACCTTCACCTTCAGCACCCATTACCAATGCAAGTGCGGTCTGTGTTGATGTTTTATAAAAATCGGTTTGATAAAGCGTCTTATCTGCTTCGCCTGCGGTACCCACAATCCAAACTTGATACTCGTCTTGCAGCATTCGCATAGTACGTGCCAAATTGGTTACCCTAACCACAGGCACGCTTTCAGCTGCACCACAAGCAACTTTTTGTGCCGTTGAATTGAGCGGTGCGGAGCGATCCTTTGGTACAATAATAAAATCGACACCAGCAGCATCAGCAGTTCTTATACATGCACCTAAATTATGCGGATCAGTTACACCATCTAAAATTAAAATAACTGGATTTGGCTGTTGTTCCATGAGCAAAGGTATATCATTTTCTTGATAACCTCGATTCGGCGTAACCATGGCTAAAATACCTTGATGTACACCATTTTTAGATTTTTCATCTAACCATTGGCGATTAGCAACTTTAACTGGCAAACCAAGTTGCTCTAATTGACGCACAACGGCAAGAAGGCGTTTATCTTCACGCCCTTTAATAATAAATACTTCAATAATTCTTTCTGGCGAACGTGCTAATAATGCTTCAATGGCGTGCAGGCCATAAACTGTTTCACTCATTTATTTGTTACTCTTTTATTTTATTAACTATTTAGTTTTATTCGTTGATTTAGATTTACTACGTTTTTTACTTTTGGCTTTCACTTCAACTTTAGCACTTGCTTTCATGCTTGATTTAGCGTTCGATTTTGCCTTTTTTGGGGTACTTGATTTAGTACTTGGTTTAGTATTTTGCTTAGTATTTGGCTTCGCGCTACTTTTTTTACTGGTTGATTTTTTGCCTTTTCGTTTTATTGGTAAATCGACAATTTGATCGTTTTTGACTTGTTTGGACTTATCTTTTGCCGTTTTACCCTGACGTTTTGGCTTATTATTACTGCCAACCAATGAAAAATCAATTTTACGTTCTTCTGGATTAACATTATCGACTTTCACTTGCACTTTATCGCCTAAACGATAAGTAAAACGTGTATTTTCACCAACTAGGCGATTGTGCGAGGCATCAAAAAAATAGTAATCATTTTCAAGCGATGACACATGCACTAAACCATCGATAAATAGATCGTCCAACCTCACAAAGAAACCAAAATTAACCACGCTTGAAATAGAGCCGTTAAATACTTCACCTACATGATCTTGCATGTAATCACACTTAAGCCAATCCACGACATCACGTACGGCCTCATCAGCTCGCCGTTCGGTCATTGAACAGTGTTCACCAAAGTAAAGCATTTCATTTGTATCATAACGATACCCCCCTGTTTTACTGGTTTTATGTTTTTCATCAGCTAAAATCCATTTGATAGCACGATGCAAAAGCAAATCAGGATAACGGCGAATTGGCGAAGTAAAATGTGCATACTCCTCAAGTGCCAAACCAAAATGTCCTCGATTTTCTGGATCATAAATAGCTTGTTTCATAGAGCGTAAAATCACGGTTTGCAACATATCATGATCAGGGCGTGTTTCAACCACTTTCATTAATTCGGCAATATCTTTAGGTTTAGGACTTGCACCACCACCAAGTGATAAACCAAGTTCACTTAATACACTGCGCAAGTTACTCATTCGATCTTCATCGGGTCTGTCATGTACGCGGAATAATGATGGCACTTGGGCACCAATCACTAATTTTGCCGCTGAAACATTGGCTAAAATCATACACTCTTCAATAATTTTATGTGCCACATTTCGCTGTGCCAGTTCAATACTTTCAATACGTTTATCGGCATTAAAAACAAATTTCGGCTCTTCTGATTCAAATCCTATCGCACCACGAATAACCCGTGCTTTATCAAGCACGTTATAAAGTCCATAAAGATTTTCAAGATGAGGGACTAATTCATGATAATGTTCACGAAGTTCTTCATCACCATCTAAAATCTTAGCCACTTTAGTATACGTTAACCGAGCATGCGAGTTCATTACCGCTTCATAAAACTCAAACCCCGTTAAACGCCCTCTATTAGAGACGGTCATTTCGCAAACTAAACATAAGCGATCAACTTGCGGATTTAACGAACAAAGCCCATTAGATAATGCTTCTGGAAGCATTGGTACAACTCGTGAAGGAAAGTAAACCGATGTACCTCGTAAACAAGCTTCTTTATCTAACGCCTTACCTGGTCTAACATAATAACTCACATCTGCAATAGCCACCCATAACCGATAGCCACCACCACGATTTTTTTGGCAATAAACCGCATCATCAAAATCACGTGCATCTTCACCATCAATTGTTACCAAAGGTAATTGTCGCAAATCTCTTCGCCCTTTTTTAGCGCTTTCTGGAACTTGTTCGGTGAATTTGCTTACCTCTTTTTCAACAGCCTTTGGCAATTCATAAGGGATTTCGTGATTCCGCAGAGCAATATCAATCGCCAAATTAGTCCCCATTATTTCACCGAGCACTTCTTTTATAATGCCAACAGCTTTTTGACGGCGTTCAGGGCGTTGTTGTAACTCAACCACCACAACCGTTCCCATACGAACCGTGCGGCTAGGTTTACCCGCAATTAAAATATCAAAGTTTAAACGGCTATCATCAGGGACAACAAAACCAACACCTTGCTCAATAAAATACCGCCCAACAATTTGATTATTGCGTGGCTCTAAAATTCGCACAACACGAGCTTCCATTTTTCCGCGATATTTAGTTCCCATTGGCTGAGCTAAGATTACATCGCCTTGTAAAACTTTTTTCATTTGCTCCGGTGATAAAAAATAGTCTTCAGGACTTCCTTCAACGCGTAAAAAACCGAATCCATCACGATGCGCAATCACACTGCCTTTAACCATATCAAATTTTTCAGGCAAGGCATAACATTTACGGCGTGTAAAAACTACTTGTCCATCACGCTCCATTGCGCGCAAACGACGATGCAATGCCACTTTTTGCTCTTCATTTTTAATATCAACAGCTTGAGCAATTTTTTCTAAACTGGCAGGCTTTGCTTCTTGTTTAAGGTAATCTAAAATAAGCTCTCGACTGGCAATTGGGGAATCATACTTCTCGGCTTCGCGGTCAAAAAAAGGATCTTTTATCATAAGGAATATCCTGTGACTAATATTAACTGTAGCATAACACAGAGTCGTATAACTTAAAATGAAGATTCAATTTATAACCAAGAATCAAAATCTATAAAATAAATTATAAAAACATAAAAAAATATCTAAATCTGCATCAAAATAACGTATTGAGCCTTAATGGCACTGCTAAAGAATCATAATTCAGTAGATAATTATTTTACAATACTACATAAATCATATTGTGTTGATTTATATTTTGTATTAATGATATTTTTAAATCAATATTATGAAAATAGTTATAGAGGTGTTTGGTTTAGGGCGTTTTGTCTTTGCCAAATAAAACGTCCTAAACCTCACTACGTTAGAATAAGCCATAACTCTCAGTTATTTACACCATAAGCCCCCTTTCGTCTCAAGATCTAAAGATTAAGTACCAAACGCTAAAAGCTAAGGTATGGTGCAAACACCATAGGCGGGTCCATCGCCGAGTATAACACCGCCATCGTACGTGCTGACATGGAGCTTGCTACTAGCTGAGCCGTCACTCGTCATGCTGTTCTCGGAGAAACCTGAATCAGCGTAGATGCCCACCGAACCCCACTCCGTAAAAAATCCAGCGCCTATGTGACGCCTGTAACCATTCCAATCAGACGACGGCATGGCGCTATTTATGCCATTTATACATGGGAAAAAACCCATATCCCCTCTTACACCACACTTCGCATTGGTTAAATCCCTTACCCTCGGCATGCGGTAACCCAAACTATCACACCATGCTGAATAGTCACTATAATCTCTCCATGTATGCCCCCGACTGACGAACCACTGCCTCAACACAAACCCATATTTTACTACCTCATTATTAGTTTTAATGTCTCTACCCACTAACTCAAACGTCTGCGGTAACTTTGGCTTAGCAATTGGGTTAGGATGAGGATTGTACCATTGATTTCTTGCCTCTGGACCTGTTAGCTTAACGCGAGCTACAACTTGTCCCAAGTCCTCATAAGGAATCCAGTAATCATTAGGTACAACATTTGTCACTGTTGCAGTAATTCCCTCATGCGTGACTGGTTCCCATGTCAATTCTTCTGGTTCTATTCCTGTTATGAGTAAATCAAAATATAAATTATGCGCACCTGTAGTCGGAAAATTTAGGCTGTATGATTCAGGATTGGTAGATTGAACTAAAAAGCCCTTATTAGGATTCCATATGTCAGCTGGGCCTGCATATCGGTCATCATAAATATTAGATAAATACGGCCTTACATAATTGATAACTGCCGACGGTTGTAGCATTATTGCATCACTGCGATTACTCGCTCGAGCTTTTTTACCATTCGCCTGTACATCCCATGACGATGACAATAATAACAGTGCTAATACCAGCAAAGCTGTTTTAGGTGATTTGAGCAATAATTTCGATAATAATTTGAGAGATAATTTGGAAAGTATAAATGAGCTTAGTGTAAAAACTCGTCGAATAAGATTATTTGATAAATTTAAGACATAGGTTTGCCAGTGCTGGTGTCTGGTGTCTGGTGTCTAAAATGATAATGCATTATGGTTCGCCTGTCAAGTAATGATTTGTTTTATTTAAATTTTTATAATTATTCGCTTATTTAATAAGCTTGTTTTCCTATAGCGATAAAAGTATAACCATTTAAAAAATAGTTGGCTAGTTTTTTAGCGGATTTTTTGTAAAGAAATGTAAAGATAAAACAATTCGACTTTATAGATAGGTTAATTTTATAATTAAAATATGCTGTTAGCTTTATAGCTTTTGAATTTTGTCGGAATAACTGATATTGGTGATAACGTTTAAAACGCAAACACGCCAAACAGCCCAATTTGCTGGGCTAGCTTTACTTCGTTATCAGCATATCCTGACACGGCAATAAATAGCAATATCCCTGTTTTTTAGTCCTTACGGTCAAGATAAGGGCCAAGTCAGTTAGTTGTTTGCTAATATTATCAAATCTAAATATAACTTTTAACACCGCTAGTCGGGAAGTTGCGACTGTAAGATGAAAAATAAAGTAGATCGAACAATAAAACCCTTCTATCATTTCACTTGTCAGTAAGTTCAGTAGCATATCAATTCTGCTTTGCTTAGCTGACAGTAAAAATTAATTTGGATTGATGTAATAAATAACCGTTCAGCAATGAAGTTTTTGCTGTTAGGAACACCATACGAATACTTAAAACATTGCTGCAACCAACTGCTTGGTTAATTTTATTTATAATGCTAGCAATTAAACTTTATAACTTCAGTTAAGCCATTTTATATATCCATTACCATCAACACCTCATTTGCTATTTTTGGAGCAAATATGTTAGCTCAACCGAACTATATTTTTTTATCTCCCTATGAGCTTGTCCTATAACACGCAAACTACAAACTTACCCGTTTCACCGGCTAAAAATAGCGCCTTACTCTGAGCCTTTTCTTTAACTGATTGTCACACTATTAATACCATAAGATTCTGCAATCAAATAAGTGTTAAATGTTAAGGAGCAATGCAAACACCATAATTATTTTTATCTAGCTCGAACTTGTAAACTCCACCATTGTGCGAGGACACAACAAACTGATTGTTTTCCGTAGTGTCGTCACTTGTCCAATAGTAGCCATCGGAAAAACCCACACCAATATAGTTTTCCACAAAACCCCAGTCCGTGAATAATCCAGCACCTATTCGACGCTGATAGTGATTAGCTACTGATGATGGAGTGGCGCCGACCGCACCTCGACAATAGCTGCTTGAATTTACACCTGAACAGACTGCATTAGTCAAATCCTTTACCTGTACTAAACGATAGCCTAAACTATCACACCAAGATGCTTGGTTAGAAGCCGTATCTTTTTTATTACCTCGGTTTACAAACCACTTCTTCAACTCAAATCCATATCTGACTATTACATTACCATTACTATCTTTACCTTCTAATTTAAATACTTCGGGTAAATTTGGCTTGTTAATTTGACCTGGTTTAGCTTTCCCTTTTTGTGCAGCACTTGCCTTAGGACCCGTTAAGGTAACTCGTGTTACAGTTTGTGTGCGATTGTTGCTAGGAAACCAAGTATCTTTTGCACTTATCCTTCTCACTGTAGCTGTTATCCCCTCATGCGTAACAGATGTCCATGTTAATTGCGCTCCTCCTCCACCTATGTCTAAATCAAAATACAAACCATCAGAACCCGTAGTCGGAAAATTCCGATCGTAAAATAAAGGATCGATTGATTGAACTAAAAATCCCTTAGTTGGATTCCATATGGCATCGGGGCCTGCAAAGTTGAGTTCAGAGACAGTTGCACCCTCAAGTAGATTCGGCCTTACAAAGCAGATAACGGGTGGTACATTAGGATTAATATAATACGTTACCCTACCACCAGTAAAAGTAGTACTAGCTGGCACACCATAATGAGTAGTTAAATGACCACCAGCACTACTTAATTCCACTCTATAAGGTGCATTACAAATATCTAAAGCATCACCACGTTGAACCACTTGACCATTCTTATCTGTAAAATTAACCCTTATATCCCCCGTTGCCGTTAGCTGACCATCTCCATCATCATCCCCCCAATAATGACCATTTGTTACTATGTCATTTATACTCACTGAGTTGCTTGATGTAGGAACTACCATATCAATATTAGCAAGAGTATCTTTTGTGCGTGGTAATACGATTGGTATTGTCGCTGAGTCATTATTTTGCGGTGTTATTTTAGTACCGTCCGACAAAGTAATGCTTAACAAACTATCTATTGTAGTAGTTTTAGTTACACCATCAAACGTTAAATATGGTGCACTGCCTTCAATAGCGTTGGCCGTTGTAGCTGTTAATGCCTGCGATTCTAATGAATATGATAATAGTAATAACGACATCAACAAAACTTTTGAAGGTACAAATAAAATTAAAGAAACAGCTTGCACAAAGTGATTCTTAAAAAACCTTGAAATATAAATCCACCAACAGTGGCAACTATAACAATACTGCATTATTTTCAACCTATTTTTTATTTTTATGTGCTCTTGCATTTACCCGCAAAAGTGCATAACTTAACATTTTGTATGTATCAGACCTTCTTAAAAAAGCGACTATCTTTAGTTATTTGCCTTTAATTACCCCCACAAACCCGCACTCATCCAAAGATTAAGAATTAAATACTAACTAAGGATAAACACAAGCAATTAAATTTAGTCTGGTGGTGGTGTCACTGTTTTGTACAGAACCATGCCATGTGTACACAGTGAAAACTTGATTTTCAACATGGAGTTCGTCACTTGTCCAATATTCTCCTTCTTCGAAAGCACCACGATAATTGTGTAAGTTACCCCACTCCGTGAGTAATCCTGCTCCTATTTGACGTTGGTAACGATTATTACTTGATGATGGTATAGCACCGACAGCTCCTTGACAATAAGTACCTGAGCCTATACCTGAGCAGACTGAATTTGTTAGGTCTCTTACATGTGGCATACGATAACCAATACGATGACACAAAGATTCCTGTTTAGAATATACATCCTCCATTAGCGAAGACGCGAACCATTTCTGCAACTCAAATCCATATTTAACTACTACGTTATCACTACTATCTCTACCCTCTAACACAAATGTATGAGGTAAATTAGGTTTAGTTATTTGACTAGAAGGATATCTACCTTTTGCTTGTGGGCCAGTTAGAGTAACCCGTACACTAGTACTAGTTACATTACTCATCGTAGCAGTTATACCCTCATGAGTAACTGAAGGCCAAGTAAGTGCTTGGTCACTTCCACTTATCTCCAAATCAAAATACAATCCATCAGCACCTGTAGTCGGAAAATTTCGCTTATACTGTGACGATAAGAATGATTGCGTCAAGAAGCCCTTATCCGAATCCCATATTTCAACAGGTCCTGCGAAGATTCCTTCACCTGATCTTTGTGCCATATTCGGTCTTGCAAAACAAATGACTACCGTTGATTTCGGCGTGATATAATACTCTACTTCACCACCTGTAAAAGTGCTAGTATTGGGCACACCGTAACGAGTTGTTAAACTACCGTCTGTAGTAGCAATAGATAATTTATATGGAGCTTTGCAAATATTTAAAGTATCACTACGGCTTACCCCTTGACCATATTTATCCGTGATTTTCAGCGAAATATTTCCTGTAGCCGTTACTTCATTCGACCTCTGTCCATCTCCATCATCATCGCCCCAATTTCCTAGTGCCACTAACTCACTAAAATTCACTGAATTAAATGATGCCGGTACCATCAAGTTAATATCAATAAAACTTTGACCTACCACTGGCAACTCAATCGGATTTGTCAATGATGAAGAGTTGCTTTGAGGTGTGAATATTCGACCGTCCGATAACTTAATACCTAATAAGTCCTCTGTTTTAGTCACTTTAGTGACACCATCATCAAAGGTTAAATACGGTGCAGAGCCTCGAATAGCGTTGATCGTCGTAGCTGTTAATGCCTGCGATTCTAATGAATATGATAATAGTAATAACGACATCAACAAAACTTTTGATGGTACAAATAAAATTAAAGAAAAAGCTTGCACAAAGTTATTCTTAAAAAAATTTAAAATATAAATCCACCAACAGTGGCAACTATAACAATACTGCATTATTTTCAACCTGTTTTTATTTCTATATGTTTTTGCTATTTATTCAAAAAAAACTTAACTATTTAATATTATCAGCCTTATCTTGTGGTCATACTATCCTCACTTAGTTGTCCTATAAAACTCCTACAATAGCTAAAAACTAAAAGCTAGGGAGTAACACATATTCCATAGAAATCAGGTGCAGGATCGTACTCTTCCACATAACCGTCGAACGGGCTAACGGCAAACTTAGAGTTTTCGTTTTCACCATCACTACTCGTCCAGTATTCGATGAAACTGAATTCAGCATTGTTATAATATTGCATGCTGCCCCACTCAGAGAAAAAACCCGCCCCTATTTGTCGCGAATAGTGGTTTCCACTTGATGATGGAAGTGCTCCCTGGCAACTACTATCTAAATAAGCACAGTCTGCATTAGAAAGGTCTTTCACTTGCGGCATACGATATCCTAAACCGCTACACCATAGGGCTTGGCTCAAAGGACTATCAGGTGAATATTCTCCGCGGTTCACAAACCATGTCTGTAACTTAAAGCCATATTTAACTACTACGTTATCATTACTATCTCTACCCTCTAACACAAATGTCTGAGGTAAATTAGGTTTAGCTATTTGACTAGGATTAGAATTTTCCAATTGGTTTTTTGCTTCTGGGCCAGTTAGAGTAACCCGTACACTAGTACTAGTTACATTACTCATCGTAGCAGTTATACCCTCATGAGTAACTGAGGGCCAAGTAAGCGATTGGTCACTTCCACTTATCTCCAAATCAAAATATAAGTTATTGGCCGCTGTGGTCGGAAAATTTAAACCGTAAGATTCGGGTATAATTGATTGAGTAAGAAAACCTTTTTTAGCTTTCCACATGGAATCAGAACTTTCACCAGAGTCATAGCTCAAATTAGGCTTTGCGAATTCTACTTTTACGCAAACATTGTTACTTGATGAGTTAGGATTAAGGTAATATATTTCACTACCTGCTTCAAATGTACTACTACTAGGTAAGCCATAACGAGTACTTATACTACCTCCTGTAGTACTTAATTCCACTTTATAAGGCGCATTACATTTCGTCAATACATCATTACGGCTTACCATTTGACCATACTTATCCGTGATTTTCAGCGAAATATTTCCTGTAGCCGTTACTTCATTCGACCTCTGTCCATCTCCATCATCATCGCCCCAATTTCCTAGTGCCACTAACTCACTAAAATTCACTGAATTAAATGATGCCGGTACCATCAAGTTAATATCAATAAAACTTTGACCTACCACTGGCAACTCAATCGGACTTGTCAATGATGAAGAGTTGCTTTGAGGTGTGAATATTCGACCGTCCGATAACTTAATACCTAATAAGTCCTCTGTTTTAGTCACTTTAGTGACACCATCATCAAAGGTTAAATACGGTGCAGAGCCTCGAATAGCGTTGACCGTCGTAGCTGTTAATGCCTGTGATTCTAATGAATACGATAAAAACAGCACCAATACCAATTGTATTTTTGGAAATAAATTTGTAGATAATTTCGATGATAATTCGAAAGATAATTTTGAAGGTATAAATGAGGTTCGTGTAAAAACTCGTCGAATAGAATTAATTGATAAATTTAAGACATAGGTTTGCCAGTGCTTGTGCCTTGTGCCTTGTGCCTTAAATGATAATGCATCACGCTCCCCATGTCAAGTAATATTTTGTTTTATTTGAATTTTTATAATCCATTGCTCATTTAATGAGCTTTTATTTGAAGATCGATGAAATTATAACTGTTTTAAAAATAATTGGCTAGTTTTTTGGCGGATTTTTTGTAAATAAATGTAAAAATGAAAATAATTCACCTTATAGGTAAGTAAATTTTAAATTAAAATATGCTGTTAGCTTTATAGCTTTTGAATTTTGTCGGAATAACTGATATTGGTGGTAACGTTTAATTTAAGAATTTTGAACGTAACATCTTACAACTCACATGAGATACAAAATATGAACTACGGTACCCAACGCCTACGCTCACTCTTAACCATCGGTATGATTTACTCAAATCATTATGATATTCGCCTTTTTTAAACCTATTTGCTTTGCTCAGAAATGCCAAATTGTTCCTGACAAATTGGCATCCCTAACAAAGCACAAACACACCAAACAGTCCTATTTGGCGTGCTGCCCTCAGTCTATCAGCAAAGCACTCCGACACAGTTAAAAGATAGGTAGATTAACCTTGCCGTGTTGTGTGTTTTCTCTAAAATAGCTCAGGTGGACTATTGATTTTATTCAAGTTTTTTATTTTACTTAATTTAAGTAATTATTAGCTAATTTCTGTTTTTATTACAATGTTTTTGCTGTGTTTTTTGTGCCTTGCACACAACTAATCACTTTCGTTAGTTAACACCGTATGGGATATAAATTTACTTTTATACTAAATAGATATTTTATTGGAGCGGGAAACGAGGTTCGAACTCGCGACCCCGACCTTGGCAAGGTCGTGCTCTACCAACTGAGCTATTCCCGCTTATTGAGGTGCTTCGTAAGAAGTGGTGAGCATTATACAAAAATTTTTGTATCTCGCAACCTCTTTTTATTATTATTTTTTGTCTTTCAAACTATCTTTCCAACTAAGTGATTCAAAAACACCAAATAAAAATAGCCGTAACACTTTAAATTTGTCTTGTTGTTTTTCTTGTTTGGTCATGGTTGAGTTTAACATCCAAGCTTGTAAGCCATGAGTAACAGTAAAGGCGATTAAGCCAATATTGGCAACAACATTTGCCGGTTTTGGATATGGGTAGATTAAGTTAAATAATAAAAATAACCACATTAATGAATATAAGGTTTTACCAATAAAAATGAACATTAATTATCTTCTCGTATAAATAGATAGCTGTGAACTTGCCCTGCAATTTTTTCACGATGTAGGCGCCAGTTAGTTGGGATATAAGTTGTTAGATCATGCTGTATTTCTATTTCAATATAAATATAAGCTGACGGCTTTAGCCAATTATTATTTTCAAGCTCGCTAACCGTTTTTTCGACTAATGATTGATGAAATGGCGGATCGATAAATACAATATCAAACTGTTTTACAGCTGGCCTGTTTAGCCATTGTAAAGTATCAGTATGATAAATGTCGATTGAGTTGCTAGCAATAATCTGTTTATTTTTGCTAAGTAGCTGTGCTACTTGTTTATCTTTTTCAAGTAAAGTAACACTTTGGGCACCTCTTGATGCTGCTTCAAAACCTAATGAGCCACTACCCGAAAAGCAGTCCAAACAATCACTATCATGGATAACTGGCATTAACCAGTTATATAGGGTTTCTTTGATTCGATCGGTAGTTGGGCGTAATCCTTGTTTGTCTAGTACCGACAATTTACGCCCACGCCATTTTCCGCCAATAATTCTTATTGAACCATTCATGCTAAATCCTTTATTAGAATAGTTCTGAAGTATTACCTTCTGAATCTGTTACTTTCGTGCCCACCTCTTGGGTCGCATAAGTCGTTGGTTCGGTACCTTTTATAAAGTACTCTGACATTGTTTTAGATCCAGATTGAGGTAATAGACCTGTTTTTTGATCAATAGTAACAGAAATAACATTTGCAGGTTTTACATCTTCTATTACTGGTACATCTTTTAGGGCAACTTTCATATAATCAACCCATATTGGATTTGCGGTTACTGCCCCTGCTTCAGCCCGGACTGTTCGCCCCAAGTCACGGCGATGATCATCAAATCCCATCCAAACAGTAGTTACAATATTGCCACCAAATCCAGAAAACCAAACGTCTTTAGATGAGTTAGTTGTCCCAGTTTTACCTCCGACATCTTTTCTACCCAATGCTTTTACACGCCATGCAGTACCTTGCCAATCTGAACCACCAAATACGATGGATCGAAGACCATCTTTCATAATAAATGCAATACCACTATTTACCGTATGCGGTGCGTATTTTGGTGTTACATCAGTGACTTTATTTTCAGTATCAATATCAGGTAAAATTATATTATCATCTGCTTTTAGATTTTCTTGCTCTGGCTCTTCATTACCTAATTCGGTTGATTCATTTTCAACATTATCAAGTGATACTGGTGTGGCCCCTACAATGACGTCATCGTCAGTACAATTGTGACAAGCAATTAAAGGTTGATGCTGATAAATTAGACCTTTACCATCATTTTCCTCAATTTTTTCAATTAAATATGGTGATATTAAATAACCGCCATTAGTGATCACCGAATAAGCTCTTGCCACTTGCAATGGCGTAAATGATGCCGAACCTAAAGCTAACGATTCATTATAAGAAATATTTTCTTTAGGAAATCCAAAACGCTCTAAATAAGTCGCAGCATAATCTATACCAACTGCACGCAATGCTCTTACCATCATTACATTTTTAGACATTCCTAGGCCAATTCTTAAACGTAAAGGTCCTGCATAGGTAGGTGGTGAGTTTTTAGGACGCCATGTAGCACTACCCGCAGAACGAACAATTGGTGCATCATTAAGAAGCGTAGCCATTGTTAAACCTTGCTCTAATGTTGAGGTATAAATAAATGGTTTAATATTCGATCCTAATTGCCTTAGTGCTTGTGTTGCTCGATTAAATTTACTCAAATTAAAATCATAACCACCAACAATCGCTTTGATTGCACCATTGTCTGAATCAAGTGATACTAGCGCAGCGTTAACAGCAGGAATTTGTGATAATTCCCAATTATCATCAGTTTTTTTCACCCATATTAGCTGCCCCGCTTTGATAGTATCAGAAACTTTTTTAGGGTAAGCACCTTGTCTTGTATCGCTAATAAATGGACGCGCCCATTTCATGTTTTGATATGCAATAGTAATATTACTTTTATCAGATAATACCGCTGTTGCTTCTTTATCTGAAGATGTCATGACCACCGCTGGGCATATTCCGCCATAGCACATGTATTTATTAAGAGTTTGCTGGATTTGTTCAGAATTCCATGGTGCTTCGTCTGGTTGCCATAATATTTTTTCAGCACCACGATAACCATGTCTGGTATCATACTCAATAATATGCTTTTGCACTGTTTCTGTTGCAGCTATTTGATCGGTTTTTGAGATAGTTGTATAGACTTTATAGCCATCTGTGTAGGCATTTTCGCCAAATTTGTCGTACATAAATTGACGTGCCATTTCGGCAACATAAGGCGCCGAAAACTCAATTTGTGGTGAGTGGTAACTAGCGCCTAACGGTTTTTTAATCGCTTCGTCATATTCTGCTTGAGTAATATAGGATTGATCTAGCATTCGTCCTAGTACCCAATTGCGTCTAGTTAATGCTCGTTCTGGATGTGAAATTGGGTTGTAAGCTGATGGTGCATTTGGTAAACCAGCTAATAAAGCCGCTTCATCAACAGTTAACTGATCAGGTGTTTTACCAAAAAAAGTATAAGATGCAGCTGCAACACCATATGCCCTCGATCCGAAGTTAATCATGTTAAGGTATAGTGCCATGATTTCTTCTTTTGATAACTCTTTTTCCATACGGATAGCCAAAATCATTTCTTTGACTTTACGCGCTATACTTTTTTCAGGTGTTAAGAAAAAGTTCTTAGCGACTTGTTGCGTAATTGTACTGCCACCTTGAGAAAATCCTTTTTGCTTTAAGCCAATATACATCGCTCGAGCAATACCAACTGGATCGATGCCAAAATGTTCATAAAAACGAGCATCTTCAGTTGCAATGACCGCATTAATAACTATTGGAGGAATTTCATCATATTTCAGAGGGGTTCTACGTCGTTCACCAAAAATGGCAATTAATTCACCATCTTTGCTTAATACTTGCATTGGTGTTTGAAGTCGAACATCTTTTAATGTAGTGACGTCAGGAAGATCCTTTGAATAATGAGCATAACCTGCAATACCAATAATTAAGCCACAAAGAAATAAACCAATGAATAATTTTAGAATAATTTTTAACACTCTAATTAATATCACAAATCTTTCCTATTCTAAATTTTAAGGCAAAAATAATGGCACGAGAGTTCTCTCTGCGCCAAATTTAGTAACACTATCTTCAGTTCAGGATCTTCACATAGACATTAAAATAAAATGTCTATGTTTGATCGCTCGTTTATTAAAACACACAAAAATTATGCGCATTATCTCCCATATTTGTCTTTATTTTAAGTAATTTTTTGCAAAAGAATGAAATAATCCTAATTTAACTAAAGTAAAGAATAAATTATGTGGAGCATAAAACTTAGCATATCAAAGATACAATTATTGATTTCAACTCTTTTTTACTCAGTGTTAATCGCACTTTGTTTAGTTATGTTTGCTAACACATACTTAAATTGTTATACCTTTGTTATTATTCTATTATTAATAATAGAATGGTGGCACAGTCTGTGTTACTTCAAAACTATTAAAGACGAATTTGCGCTATTTCACTATATCAATCAAATATACTGGCACAAACAACGTTGGTACTTAATGCATAGACCGTTGATATTTCGTTATATCATTATTTTAAACTTAAAATCACGACATAATGGCAAACGCTGTACGCTATTATTAATGGTTGATAATCTTCAACCTAATGATTGGCGTACATTACGTTTTTACTTAAAGCAAATCGAATTAAATTGACACAAACACCTACTTTCCTGAAACTTTTTGCCATAAAAATCGTTACACTAATGGGATTTTTTGATCCAATACTGATAAGGTTGAGATTCTATTTGCAATGACAGTAATTGATGATCCATATGGCGACAAAAGCTAGGTACATCACGAGTAGTTGCAAAATCATCAGCGATCACATAAAGGACTTGCCCTATAGCTAGTTCTCGGATCGCTTTTCTGATCAACATAATAGGTTCAGGACAACGCAATCCAAGCGTATTGAGTTCTTTGTCAATAGTTATATTCATATTTAATAATTATAAAAACAGTTTACTTAGATAATGTGGTACAGCATCTTGAGCGTTCGAGCCAATAACCTCTAACTCAGGCAATAATGATTTTAATTCCGAGCTTCCGTTTTGCATTATACAACCTTTACCTGCGGCTTTTAACATTTCGTAGTCATTCATGCCATCACCAAAAGCGATACTATCTTTTAAACTGTAACCTAATTTTTCTACCACTTTTTTTAGTGCACTACCCTTAGATACATTTTCGGCCATCACTTCAAGGCAATTTAGGGTTGAAAAAGCAATACTAAGTTTGGCACCAAATTTGGCATCAAGTCGATTCTTTAATTGGACTAAATGCGGGTAAAGTGCATTATCCGTAGTCGTAAAATAAATTTTAGCAACATCGCTAGTGTCAAAATTAAGTGGATTAAATAATTGATAAGTAAAATCTGTGTCTCGAAAGTATTCTAATGAATATGTATCTTCCTTATTAATTAACCAATGATCACCACGATATACATGAGTATAAATTAAAGGATCATCCATACTCATTTTAGCTATTTCACTAGCAAGCGATGGTTCAATACTTTGGCTAAAAACTAGATTACCTTCGCTATCATGCACCCTAGCACCATTTGCTGTTATCATAAAGGCGTCAATTTCCATGTTTTCACGCATTTGAGCGACATCAATGTGGTGTCTGCCAGTTGCAAAAACAAAGTGAATGCCTTTTTTACGTAACGCTTGAAGGACTTGCTTGGTATAAGGTGATAAGCTATGTTCAGGAGTTAATAAAGTACCGTCTAAATCAGAAGCAACAACATGCATAATATTCTCTACTTTTATAATTAATGGTAATATACTTTAAAACAATATTTACTTATCAAAGCAACTGCTAAAACAAGTTAAAGTATGATACAACTCCGTTAACATTTACTCAACCAATTGCGGTGTAATAAAAATAACCAACTCCCGTTTTTGCTGTTTTTTTCTATTATATTTAAATATATTTCCAATAATGGGCACATCGCCCGCACCAGGTACTTTTTGTTGCCCATTGGTGTTAAGCTGTTGAAAAATACCACCTAAAACTACTGTTTCGCCATTTTTTATTTGAACTTGTGTTTTGATCTCTTGTGTATCAATAGCTATTGCCTCACCACCATCACTACGTTTTATTGAGCGACCAGCCGTATTTTGCGTAATGTATAAGTCTAAAATCATCCTATCATCTGTTAGTACTTTCGGTGTGACCTCTAGCCCTAACACCGCAGGCTTAAATTCAATAGATGTTGCACCATTACTACCACTAGAAACCTCGTAAGGAATTTCAGTACCTTGTTTTATCGACGCCATATTTTGATTGGCTGTTAACAAATTTGGGCTGGCTATAATTTCAAGTTGATTTTCAGATTCGAGCGCTGATAACTCTAAATTAAGTAAATGACCAGATATTTTAGCCAAATTAAAACCTACAGTTGTGGTGGGATAACTAGCCCCAAGCCCCACATCGAACTTATCTAATAATTGTGATGATTTTCCTGAATATCCCCATTTTATACCTAGCTCTGACATACTCTCCTCATTCATGGTAACAATGTGCGCTGAAATATGAACTTGAGGCATAGGTTTATCCAGTGTTTTAACTAATTTTTGGATATTAGCAAATTGTTTAGCTAAATCAGTAATGATAAGTGAATTTGTCCGCTTATCGAGCGTAATCTTGCCCCGTTCTGATAATAATCCTTGTTGTTGAATTGTTTCAATTAAGGTGGCTGGGTCTGCATGATTAACAGCTATAGGCAAAGAATTAAGTGGTTGGTTTAATTCTTTTTCTCTTTGTTCAGATTGCTGTTTTTTCAATAAAACTTCTGGTTCTATCGCTTTAGATACGAACAAAATATTATCGTCAATTTCGGCTTGTAAATTTGCCGAATCTAATATGATCTTTAGCGCTTTGTGCCAATCAACGTTGTTGAGTTTAATGGTTTGCTTAATTGGTATATCTTCGGTCATGACTAAATTCATCTGCTGACTATCGGCTAAAGCTTGTAAGATAATTGCAATGTCGGTTTGGTAAAATGTCATTGAAATATTTTGTTGCGAATCGATATTTACCGTTTGCTTCATATTTGCATGAGTTACACTTATGCCCACTGTTACAAATATAAAAATTATTACAGCTAACAAACTTATTTTTGCTTTAGTCAATCTGCAAATACATTGTTCTAACCGTTGATACGTTTGATTTTTACTATTATTATTCATTTAGCGACATTGTCCATGATACAGTACTATGGCAATAATCAGGTAAATCAGCTTGCCACGTTATTTTATCGTTTAATAAAGATTGCAAACGCCAAGGAAACAAAACGTTAGGCACCACATCTTCAGTTATTGCTAACCATTGATTTTCAGATGTTAACCAAATTTGCTGATAATTCTGATCAATTTGATTCATGCTTCCCCTAAAATGCCAAACTTGAATTTGTTCAAGCAGTAACGCCGTTTGCTCACTACAAGAAACCGAGTAATTTTGTTGAAAAGGATCTCGTTCTAAAGGCATATCAGCCTTTAATTCAAAACAGATAGCAATTAATAAACTAATAAATTGATAGATATAACGTTTCACTTTATGCCTTTTTAAATAAGAGCGTAAACATGATCTGTAACTGCTGTTCTTGTTTGCTGATTTTTAGATTCTGAAAATCAAGATAATAAAAATCATCCGTTAATGATGAAATTAAAGCCATAAAATCAAAAAATTGCCCTTCTAATTCAATATCCCAATTAACCGTATTATCAGTTTGATAATGTTTAAAGGAACTTAGTGTTAGATGATTTTGTTCAATAGCCAACGCTAATTCTTTTTCAGATATCAAACTATATAAACTATTTTTACTTGCCTGATAACGCCTTACTTTTGCTTGTAACAATTCAATTTCAGTAATCTTTTGCTGATATAACTCGACCTTTAGCTCAGCTTGTTGCTGGTCTTCTTTAATAAAAAGTTGATAAACAATAACAAAAAACGCTAAACAACATAAAATACACAATGCGTACTGTTGCCAAACTGGGCGATAGAAAAAATCACTGTTCATTAAGTTCCATTTCCATTTCAAAAAATAAATTATTCTTATTGGTCGATACTGTCTTTATTTGACTTTTAGCGATATTTTTTAGCATTAACAAATTTTGGTTAAAATGAGTAAGTTCGACATAACTAAAGCTTTGTCCTTCTATCGCTACTTTTTTAGGTTCATAATAGAAAGAATCAAGCCAAATTACTGAAGGTAACTGTTCTGAAAGCAATAATAGAGATTGCTGAATTTGTTTTTGGCTTAATGACGGATTAGGCAAATAATTAGCTAATTCTTCAGTTAATTTTTGTACTACCTTTTGCTGGTGTAGTAATTTTTCATCATAAGTTTTTAAATCATTTCGAGCTTGTATCCACAAATAACAGAGTAAACAACTTATTATGCCCATAAATCCAACAACCACGCCTGTCAATTGTCGTTGATGTTTTGCATGTTTTTCTTGCCGCCAAGGTAAAAAATTAACTTTATTATTTTCAAATCGACAACCTACAAAGGTTAATAGTCGTTGATGCTTTTTAAAAAGATTGATCCAATTTTCAATATAATGACGTTCAACTATCATCACTGTAATTTGTTTTTTATGTTCAGTTGAATAAACAAAATCAAAAAATACACTTTTAGCTGATACTTGGAATAATTTATAAATGTTAGCTTCAACATATAAAATCAATTCATTTAAATTTAGCTTTACATCAGGTAAGGTTAATTGTTGTATTTGAATTAAATTGATATCCAAATTAAGTTCAAATACCGCACACTCAGAAATTTTTTTTCGTAACTCATCAATAAAAATATCTATATCATTTTCATTTTGATAATTAAATACAATCAGATCTTCGCTAGTGGCTGTTGTAGCATTTCGCTTAACTGAATTTTCAATCCTATAGCGTAAAATTGTGGATTCGACATAAATAATGACGCTACTTTTATTAAAAATCATGATGGATTATCTTCTTGTTTCTGATAATAGCATCACTTAATCATAATCATCTTTTCCTAAATAAAAACTGACAAAAGCGATTTTTGCGAACTATCACCCAAAAAATGTTTAAAATTAAATCGAACGAAGTAGATTTTAGAGAATTTTAAAAAAAAAGGTTGACTGAAATAAGTCGTGCCTTATAATGCACATCCACACGGTAAGGGTGATTAGCTCAGTTGGGAGAGCACCTCCCTTACAAGGAGGGGGTCACTGGTTCGAACCCGGTATCACCCACCAATCTTTACCGTGATGTTTCAGTAATGAAACACTTGGGGTGATTAGCTCAGTTGGGAGAGCACCTCCCTTACAAGGAGGGGGTCACTGGTTCGAACCCGGTATCACCCACCATCTTTAGATGGGTCGTTAGCTCAGTCGGTAGAGCAGCGGACTTTTAATCCGTTGGTCGAGCGTTCGAATCGCTCACGACCCACCATTTTATTGAATAATTCCTAAATAAATCCAATCAATCTAATTAAGTAAAAAAAAAGCAATGAGAACGATAGCGTTCGACAAATTTTTCTGGAACAAATTTGAACAACATGCAGTGTTGGCCCGAAGGGGTGAGGCACACGATGTGCCGAATAATCGCTCACGACCCACCATTTTATTAAACAATTTCTGAATAAGTCCAATCAATCTAATTAAGTAAAAAAAGCGATGAGAACGATAGCGTTCGACAAATTTTTCTGGAACAAATTTGAACAACATGCAGTGTTGGCCCCGAAGGGGTGAGGCACACGATGTGCCGAATAATCGCTCACGACCCACTATTTCATAACATCAATATTTAATTAATAAACAACTTATTTAATTACGCTATACTAAACAGATAAATACGATAGAATAATTAAGTTATTTAATTTATAAGGAAGTTGTATGCTAAAGTTTTTTGCAAAACTATCATTAGTTTTATGTTTTAGTATTGCTGTTAATGCTGATCAACAAACATTATTTGATTTTAATGAAGAATATCAAAAAGCAACAGAACAAAAAGATGCAGAGGCGCAATACCATGTAGGTCTTATGTACGCTGATGGCTCATATACTAAAAAACGGCAATTTAAAGGTTTCGAATATGGTTTTGATGAGCAATTAAAAGCACAACCTGATTATATTAAAGCAAAAGAGTGGTTTGAAAAGGCTGCCAATCAAGGTCATATCGCAGCTCAACACAGTTTAGCCTTATTGTATTATAATGGACAAGGAACAAAACAAAACTATTCTAAGGGAATTGAGTGGGATACAAAAGCAGCTAAAAAAGGAGATGCCGTTGCTCAATATACATTAGCAACACTCTATTACAATGGTACAGGGGTTAAAAAGAACTATTTTAAAGCTAAACAATGGTTTGCTAAGGCCGCTGAACAAAACTATTCCGATGCTAAAGATCACTTAAATGTTGTAACAAAAAAGGTTAATGCCATTGTAGCCAAACAACAGGCCAAGAAAAAGCAAGCTAGTAATAACGATTGCGGTTGTTGATAATTAATCTGTTATACCAAAATGGAAAAATATTAAAAGATATCTATACACTAAATCATCGCTTTCAATAGACTTATCAAAATAAACACGTAGAAACTTGCAAACAAGTTAAAAACATTCTTTAATAAAAAATAATTTGTGCAAAAAATAAAGAGGCAGTTAAATGAAAAGATTACTATTAATAATATGCTTATTTGTTAATGTGCCCATTTTTGCAACACAAAATATAGAATATAACTTTGATGTTGAATATAAAAAAGCAACAGAACAAAATAGTGCCGAAGCACAAAACCGGTTAGGTTATATGTACCAGTACGGTCTAAACGTTCAACAAGATTATGCTAAAGCTATTGAATGGTACCAAAAGTCGGCTAATCAAAATTACGCCGATGCACAAGTGAGTTTAGGCTACATGTACAATTATGGTCTCGGCGTGAAAAAAAATTTGCTTAAAGCAAAGCAGCTATATGAAAAAGCAGCCTCAAACGGTTATGCTTTAGGTCTATTCAATCTAGGGGCACTTTACGAATTTGCAGAAAAAAAACATTATCGAAAAGGAATTGAACAAAATTCAGATAATAATGTTATTAGCCAAGACTATGTTAAGGCAAAATATTTTTACGAGAAAGCAGTGCAACTAGGTAGCAAAGAGGCTCAAAACAATCTGGGTAGATTTTATTATATTGGAATTGTTGTTAAAAAGAACTATACCAAAGCTAGAAAACTATATGAACAAGCAGCCAAGCAAGGCAATATATATGCACTGCATAATTTAGCAAATATGTATTACAATGGATTAGGTGGATTAAAAAAAGATTTTGCCAAAGGTGTAGAATTAGACACTCAATCTGCACAAAGCGGAAATCCTGAAGCACAATATAGCTTAGGTTGGTTATATTATAACGGTTCATGGTTTGAAAAAAATTATACAGAAGCTAGAAGATGGTTTCAGTTTGCCGCTGAACAAAATCATGCCGATGCACAATACAATTTAGGTATTATCTATCATCAAGGATTGGGAGTGGCAATAAATACCCATACTGCAAAATATTACTTTCAACAAGCTTGCCAAAACAACCATCAAGAGGCATGTAAACATGTCAAGAAACTTCTTTAATAAAAGAATAATATTGGCAATGGGAAATAACAAAATGGCACTATAAAAGGTATTTAAACTGGTAAACATTACTTTTAAACAATATTGTAAAAATAATATATATCAAGCTTGTCAAAAATAACCTAACACAATTCCCAAATAATAATTATTAGTTCAACGTTTTGGTTATATATGTGCTTAATGCACATCAAATACATACATAACTAAACAATAGGCAATATAGAACATTACAGCACCAACTATACAGTCCAATATTACCCACATTCTTTTCTTTCTAAATAGCGGTATGAGTAATTTTGCTCCATAACCAAGACTAAAAAACCAGATGAATGAAACACTGACGGCACCAACCAAAAATGCAAATTTTTGTTCATTAGTTAACGTGCCAGCAATTCCTCCAACAATAACAACAGTATCCAAATAGACATGAGGATTGAGTAGTGTAACAGCCAAAGTTGCCAATACAACTTTTAATAAGTTGATATTGTTAAGAGATTGAGATTCTATTTGCATGCTACTTGTGCCTTTAATTGCACTTTTAAACGCACAAAAACCATACCAAATTAAAAAAATCGCCCCAGAGATTGCTAAAATATTAGTAATTAAAGAATTGCTACGAATAAAAGTACCTACCCCAAAAATCCCTATTGACATTAGAGCAAAATCACAAATAAAACAAATTGCCGACACATAAAAGATATGATTTTTTAATAATCCTTGCTTGAGTACAAATAAATTTTGAGCACCAATAGCAATAATTAGACTAGCTGAAATAAAAGCACCACGTAATATTTCTAATAGCATTTAGTTATAACACCAGAATAAAGATGGGATAATTTATTATATAATCTAAATGCTATAAGTTTATAACAAACGTATTGAATTTGTTATTTGTTATTTTTCTCTAATCACAATAGCTTGGTTTTATTTTTGTTTAAATAGAGAATGATCATTCCAATAACTAACCAAATAATACCGACCATTTTTGCGTCATTATCAATATGTAATAATACAGGTAATAGCACTAAAATACCTATAATAGGCATAAAGACATCTAAAAACCACGAAAACCATCCTTTTGAGCCTTTTTTAAACTTAAAATAGCCAATTACAGATAAATGTAACATGATAAATGCAGTTAATGCTCCAATATCAACAAATGAGACTAAAGTTGGCAACCCTTTAGCATTATTAGCTGCAACAACAACTAAACATAAATTAAATAGCGCTGCAAATATAATAGCCATTGTCGGTACACCGCTTTTTTTTCCCACTTTTGCAAAAAATGAAGGTAAACGTTTGTCACGCCCCATACTGAATAAAAGACGACTTGCTGCGGCTTGTCCAACCATTGCTGCAAATGATGCACCAATAGCTTTCATTAAAGCTAGCGCCCATCCTAACCATAAATTAATTTCTTGATTAACAATATGATAGTAAACTTTACCTTGTAGTTCTGGATGACTACGCAAATATTCAGGGTTATAAGGGTTAAGTAAGCTACCGACATAAATTTGTAGCACAAATAAACAACCAGCTAAAATTAAACAACATATAATCGCTTTACTAACTAAATTATGAGGTCCGCCATTTTCTTCTGAAAAAGTAGCAATAGCGTCAAATCCCAAATAAGATAGTACAGCAATAGACACAGCATTAAATAAATTACTCCAACTGAACAAATCACCACCAATAAAAGGTAGTAACCAATCTCTGTTACTACCATTAGTGGCTATTATCCAAATACCAACAGATAACACAGCAAGTAATATAATAATTTCAAATATCAAGATGATTAACGTAATTTTAGTCGATTTTCTAACACCAACTAAATTCAGCGTAGTAGTTAACATAACAGCTAAACATGTCCATACCCATATTGGTACTTCGGGAATCAATGCATTGAACGATATACCGCTAAATAAGTACGCAACCGCAGGGATAAACATATAATCAAGTAATAGCAACCAGCCTACTAAAAATCCAGCACTTGGATGAATGCCAATAGAACAATAAGCATAAACGGCTCCCGCATGCGGTAAAGCGTTTGCCATTCTGGCATAAGAAAGCGCGGTAAATGCCATTACAAAAGTTGCTATGATATAAACCAAAGCAACTGCACCATCACTTATCGCATCTAAAACACCAAATAATCCTACAGGTGCTGCTGGACCAATAAAAAGCAATCCCAGAATAACCAAATCCCGGAATCGCATATTTTTATTTAACTGTTGCATAATCATTCTCGTATCACAATTATCTGTAATGATGAAATATTAAATGATTAATTCACAACGTGCTAAGATCAGCTTGTTATTAGGTTATAATTATTTGTTATAAAAAAATACTTTAGTGATATTCTTTAACCTCATAGGTATAAGACATTTTTGCTGTTTTACCAAGCATGATAGAGGCACTGCAATATTTTTCTGATGCAAGTTTTACGGCTGTTTCGACTGTTTCGTTATCGATATTAATACCTGTAATAACAATATGAAAATTAATTGACGTATACACTTTAGGGGAAGATTCTGCTTGAGTTTTATCAATATCTATCCAAAGATCACGAACATCTTTTTTTTTATTTTTTAAAATCGCAATAATATCATAAGCCATACAACCAGCTGCACCATGCAATAAAAGCTCCATAGGACGAGCTCCACGATTACGACCGCCATGTTCAATACCGCCATCCATCACTAGCGAATGTCCACTTGCTGTCTCACCTAAAAAACCAAATTCATCAATCCACTTTAAACGATCTTTCATAATTATCTCCTTTAAATTTATCTTTAAACTTCTTATTAGTTACAAATTTATTAAATAACATAATCGTTTTTAACCACGCTGTCATCATTTTGATTATTACTTTATTGATCAAATATGACAATGTTAGTGAACTTTTTACTAAGAGAATCATTAAGATCTTTTAAATTATTCAGGTAAAATCACTGTATTATTTGCAATAAAATATTAGCAATGTGTAATTAAAATCAATGTTTTCATCTTGATTTTTGCTTAACAAATAATTATACAGATTGGTTTCCTCTACTCTAAGGATTGAATATGATTTTTAAGTTTATTATCTTCCTTTTGATAGGATCCTTGGCTAGATTATTAGCTAGTATTTTGGTGGTGACGTATTAGTTATTATGCTAGCAAGCATCTCGATGGCTAAAGTAGGTGCACAACTTACACAAAAATTATCGATTAAAAAATTAATTAAATTCTTTGGTATATTTTATTATTGCTTGCAACGAAATTAATCATTTCTTAAACATCATTAACAAATAAAAAGGCCGCAAAAGCGACCTTATCAGTTTTGATGCAATACCATTAAATGACTATCTTGCTTCTTTAACTGCAAGTCCTAATTGCCAAACAGCCATTGCATAATGAGTGCTGTGGTTATAACGGGTGATAGTATAAAAGTTTGGTAATCCATACCAGTATTGGTAACGATCGCCCATATCAAGACGCAATAAACTTACCTGCGTATGTCCTTCTAATGAACTTTGCGGTTTTAATCCAGCTTTTGCCAATGTTTCAATTGAATATTTAGTACTAAAACCAGTATCAAGTGATAATGCTTGGCCATCAGCCATTACAGCCACTTTTTTACCACGTTGCCAACCGTATGATTTAAAATAGCTTGCCACACTACCAATGGCATCAACAGGATCCCATAAATCAATATGCCCATCATGATTAAAATCAACAGCGTGACGTCTAAATGCTGATGGCATAAATTGACCATATCCCATAGCACCAGCAAATGATCCACTCAAATCAAAGGGATCAACGCCTTCATCTCGGCACATAACTAAAAAATCTTCTAATTCGTCAGAAAAATATTGGGCACGTCTTGGATAGTAAAATGCAAGAGTTGACAAGGCATCAATGATTTTAGTTTTACCCATCACTCTACCCCAACCTGTTTCGACGCCAATAATGCCAACAATAATTTCAGGTGGCACACCATATTCATTATAAGCACGCTGTAATTCTTTTTGGTATTGATTCCAAAATTCAACACCACGAGGAAGGTTACTTGGTGTAATAAATTTATTTTTATATCGAATCCAAGCGCCATTTGGTGCCGTTGGCGAAGTTGCTTTTGGTGCTTGTTTATCCATTAAATTAATTACCCAATCAAGCTTATTAGCTTGAGCAAGCACATTACGGAGTTGTTGACGATTAAAACCATGCTTACTGACCATTCTATCAATAAATTTTTCTTTATCTATGTCTAGTGACGCACTAACGGTTTTAGATTGATTGTGCTCTTTTTCGAGATAAACACCGCCTTTAACATTTGCATGTCCACGGTGTTCTTTCATGGGAGATGTTGAAGATTTATTACTACTACAAGCTACAAGCAATAAAATTGTACTAATAAAAATGGCAATACGCTGCATAAAAAATCCATATTTTAAGTAATTAAAAATCGACAACATCATAAGATATTTATTGTTATTTAACAATATTTGGGCATGATTCTCCTGCCGAAACTTGTTTAATATTATTTAACGTCGTATCAGAAATATTTAACAATGCTTCTTGTGTTAAAAAGGCTTGGTGCCCCGTAAAAATAACATTATGACAGGAAGATAAGCGACGGAACACATCATCTAAAATAACATCATTAGATTTGTCTTCAAAAAAGAGATCACGTTCGTTTTCATAAACATCCATGCCTAAAGCACCAATTTTTGTTTTCTTTAATGCATCAATAGCTGCGGTTGCATCAAGTAATGCGCCACGACTAGTATTGATAATCATCACACCGTCTTTCATTTTTTGGAAAGAATCTTTATTCAATAAATGATAATTTTCAGGGGTCATAGGGCAATGTAACGTAATCACATCAGATTTTGCATATAACTCATCTAACTCAACGTATTGCGCTCCTAATTCAACTGCAACATCATTAGGATAAGGATCATAGGCAAGAATATGCATACCAAAACCTTTCAAAATGCGAATAACTGCTTGACCAATTTTGCCCGTACCAATAACACCAGCAGTACGATTGTGCATATTAAAGCCAGTCAAACCATCTAACGAAAAATTAGCATCACGAGTACGTTGATAGGCTTTATGCGTTCTTCTATTTAACGTCATCATTAAAGCCACTGCATGTTCTGCAACTGCTTCTGGTG
Source organism: Gilliamella sp. Occ4-3 (assembly GCF_001690675.1). NCBI lineage: Bacteria > Pseudomonadati > Pseudomonadota > Gammaproteobacteria > Orbales > Orbaceae > Gilliamella > Gilliamella sp. Occ4-3. Next base: position 10,467 of record NZ_LZHR01000108.1, on the reverse strand, counting down.
AATAAGCTGGCACACGAACCACCGTGATACCTAACTTTTCAGCTTCAGTTAAATCAACATTATCAAATCCAGCGCAACGAAGCGCTAAAATCTTAATGCCATAACTTGCTAATTTTTTTAGTACTTTTTTATCTACTTCGTCATTAACAAATGCACAAACTGCGTCATAACCTTGAGCGGTAACCACTGTTTTACAGCTAAGTTTATGTTCATAATATTCGATATCAAAGCCATATTTTTTATTAGCGATTTCTAAATGTTCTTTATCATAATGTTTACTACTAAAAACAGCCACTCTAATTGAACTTTTCATATTACTACACCCCTTTTAAATGGTAGTTTGTTAATCTCTTAATTTATTATTGACATTAATTTTATACTGAAACACATAGTTACCTGAAACTTTTTAACAAAGAATAGCTAAAATAATGAATCTCTAACTTTTAAAAAGTCATTGCGCATAACTTCCTTATATTGAAAACATGACTTTGGATAAAACGGTCAATCTTGGCTTGCAGAATTATTTTTTATATGTTGTGTGCTATGATAACACTTTGCCAAAAACTAACAATAAAGTTAAATAATGAATAGCTCGCAGAATTCACTTTTAAAAACCATTTTTACGACCAAGATGCTAATCTGCATTTTTACAGGTTTTGCTTCTGGTCTTCCTTTTTATTTATTATTACAACTGTTACCTGCATGGTTAGAAAGTGATGGTATTAATATCAAAACAATTGGAGCTTTTTCATTAACGCAAATTCCCTATATTTTTAAATTTATCTGGTCACCATTGATGGATAATATTTCTCTCTTTAATTTAGGGAGACGGCGTGGTTGGATGCTTGGGTCTCAAATAATACTTATATTTTCGATCGCAATATTAGGATTTTTTTCACCTTCATTAAATATTTGGTTAATAGCAACCATTTGCTTTATTATTGCACTATTTTCAGCTACACAAGATATTGCACTTGATGCCTTTAGACGAGAGTTATTACTTGATAAAGAATTAGGACTTGGTAATAGTATTCATACTAATGCTTATCGCATTGCAGGTTTAGTGCCTGGTTCATTATCACTAATATTATCAAATACCTTGCCTTGGAATAGTGTTTTTATCATCACTGCATTATTTATGCTACCTGCTATCATTATGACGTTACTAGTAAAAGAACCAATTAACCAATCGCCCCTAAATCATACTTTTGAAGATATCATCATTAAGCCATTTAGTGAATTTATTACTCGAAATGGACTTAAAACAGCCATATGGATTTTAACATTTATCTTTTTATATAAACTAGGCGACAGTATGGCAACCGCTTTAGCTACGAATTTTTATTTACAAATGGGTTACAGCAGACCCGACATTGGTTGGATTGCCAAAAATGCTTCTTTATGGCCAAGTGTGATTGGGGCATTAATGGGTGGCATTTTGATGATCAAAATAGGCATAAACCGAGCATTATGGTCTTTTGGTGTTGTCCAAGTTATATCAATTTTAGGATTTATTTGGCTTTCGATAGAAGGACCTTTTACTACAATAGGAATATTTCAAAAAACGTTATTAGCCATAGTGATAGGGATTGAATCACTTGGTGTCGGTCTTGGTTCGGCTGCTTTTGTAGCCTTTATTGCTAAAACAACCAATCCACTTTATACCGCTACACAATTTGCTTTATTTACCAGCATTGCTTCAGTGCCAAGAACTCTAATTAATGCATCTACCGGTTTTATGGTTGAACACTTAGGATGGACAAACTTTTTTTGGTTATGTTTTATTCTTGCTTTTCCTGGTATGTTATTATTGTTAAAAGTTGCCCCGTGGAATAGCCAATCTTAGGAGAAAATATGGACAAACTAACCCAAGCATTCGACTTTAGACATGCATGTAAAAAATTTGATAATACCCAAAAAATTAGTGATGATGATATTAAATATATTTTAGAAGCGGGTCGTCAATCTCCTTCATCATTTGGTATGGAGCCATGGCATTTTGTGGTTGTTGATAGCCACAAGATAAAAGTTGAATTACGTAATGTTTGCTATAACCAAGAACAAGTTACCAGCTGTTCACATTTTGTAATTGTACTTTACCGCAAAGCCAATAATTTTACGTTGCAAAGTGATTATTTACGACGATCAATTGCACGCACTTTACCTGATCCAAATAATCAAACTTCTATTGACATAGCCTGCCAAGCATTTATCAATTTTTGTGAACAAGGACTCGCTGACGGTTTAACAATTAATCATTGGTCAGAAATGCAAGATTATATTGCTTGCGCCAACATGATGACTGCAGCGGCATTTCGTGATATTGATTCATGTGCTATTGGAGGATTCGATCATGATAAAGTCATCAAGATTCTAGAAAAATATATTCCACAATTTGGTGGCGACTCATTCGGGATAGGACTTTGCTTAGCTTTTGGTTATCGAATTAATGAACCAACAGCGCATATTCGTTGGCCACTTTCAGACTTAACAACATATCTAACTGATAACAGTGAAACGAATTAAACAATAGGCACCTTCAATCACAAAATGGTAATTGAAGGTGTTGATAAAAATAGATACTTATTATTATTCAATTGATTGATAAAGTGCTTCGGCTTCAGATGAAGCTGAATCCATAATAAAGGCAATTCCTGATAAAATATTACCAATCTGAGGATCAGTAATATTTTGTTGTACTGAGTTTAAAATCTCTTGAGCCCAATTAATTTTTGTAAGTACAGCTTCGACACTTTCTTTTGAAGGATTACTCATCTTCTCTCCTACTGTTAGGATGTTAACTAAACCAATAATCAAAAATATCTTATTAAATAATAAAAAATTTGAGATAACGGATATAAGAATAAGAAAATCGCATATTCTAAACAGTAAAAACAAAAACAAAAATTAATGTAGTTTAAATAAAGAATAAATGTATTTAAAATAATTGAAAATAAAAAGATAAACTTTTAGTTTAATAAAAATTAGCGCAATACAAAAAAGCCTATTATGATTACCTATTGCTACAATAAACAATTTTTTTACATTATAACGATTGATAATGTTAGACTTATTGGTAATAAATTGCGTTAATTTTGTCTAAAATCGTCAAAATTTTAAAATAAGTAAGGATTTAAAATGAAAACCAAACATGCTCGCTTATTAATACTTGGCTCTGGTCCTGCCGGTTACACTGCTGCTGTTTATGCTGCACGAGCTAACCTTTCACCCGTGTTAATTACTGGAATGCAAGAAGGTGGGCAACTAACAACCACAACCGATCTTGAAAACTGGCCAGCCGGTGCTCCTGATTTAACAGGTCCAGAATTAATGGTTAAGATGAAAGAACATGCAGAAAGATTTAATACCGAAATTATTTTAGATCAAATTGATCGCGTTGATTTTAGCACAAAACCATTTAAGCTTTATGGTAGCGAAACGCAATACTGTTGTGATGCGCTTATTATTGCAACTGGCGCATCAGCACAATACCTTGGTTTACCGTCAGAAGAAGCATTCAAAAGTAAAGGTGTGTCGGCTTGTGCTACCTGTGATGGATTTTTCTATCGCAACCAAAAAGTTGCCGTAGTGGGTGGTGGCAATACTGCGGTTGAAGAAACGCTTTATTTAGCCAATATCGCAAGTGAAGTGCATTTAATTCACCGCCGAGATACTTTTAGAGCAGAAAAAATCTTAATGGATCGTTTAGATCAAAAAATTAAAGAAGGCAAAGTTATCTTACATACTCATCGTGTAGTTGATGAAATTTTAGGGGATAACATGGGAGTAACTGGAGTTAGAATCCGTAGCTCACAAGATCCTAATATTACCGAAGAGTTATCGGTTTTAGGCGTATTTATCGCTATTGGTCACAAACCAAACACCGCCATATTTGAAGGTCAAATTGAACTAAATGGTGGTTATATCAAAGTACAATCAGGCACGCAAGGCAACGCTACTCAAACCAGTGTCGAAGGGATTTTTGCTGCTGGTGATGTAATGGATCATGTCTATCGTCAAGCAATCACTTCAGCAGGTACAGGCTGTATGGCTGCTTTAGATGCAGAACATTATTTGGATAATTTAAAATAAGCAGTAAAGATCTTTATGTCATTAGATAAAAAACGCCAGACCTATCTACTTGGCTGGTTAAAACAGCAAGCAAAAATGCATAAAACTAATTTGCGAGCTTCAATTTTAACCAGCTTGGTTTTAACTATATTAATCATTATTCAATCTGCTTTACTCGCTGTAATTTTGCAAAAAATTATTATTGAACAACACTATTTTTTGGATATTCTGCCTTTTTTTGGCGCACTAGTTGCAGTGTTACTCGGTCGAGCAGGCTTAATTTATCTACGCGAAAAGATCAACTTTGCCATAGGCAAAAAAGTTCGCCAGCAAATTCGACAGCAATTAATTGATCAACTTGAGTTGCATGGGCCTGCTTATTTAAATCAAAGCACGATCGGCGCATGGAGTACGTTGCTTATTGAACAAGTTGATAAATTGCATGACTTTTTTGCCCGTTATCTTCCCCAAATGCGATTGGCAGGCATGGCACCGATTTTAATCTGTATTGCTATCTTCCCATTTAACTGGGCTGCTGCTACAATTTTGCTGTGCACCGCCCCCCTAATTCCTATTTTTATGATTTTAGTGGGAATGGGAGCCGCCGATATTAATCGTCGTCATTTTAAAGCGCTCGCATATTTAAGCGGTCATTTTTTAGACCGTTTAAAAGGACTCAATACCATTCGATTATTCAACCAAGGCGAAAAACAAACTAACGAAATAGCCATTGCCTCTGAAGATTTTCGTATTAAAACTATGCAAGTGCTCAAAATAGCCTTTTTATCTTCAGCCGTATTGGAGTTTTTTACTTCTATTTCAATCGCCATTGTGGCGGTTTATTTTGGATTCTCGTATTTAGGCGAATTCGATTTTGGTGCATATAATGGAACTGTTACTTTATTTGCTGGTTTTTTTGCGCTAATGTTAGCCCCTGAATACTTTCAACCTTTACGTGATTTGGGAACTTACTATCATGCCAAAGCTGAGGCAATCGCAGCAGCAGATAATATCGAAACTTTTTTAAGTAAAAAAATCGCAACAAAACAAGCCAATGATAATATAACAAACATAAAATTGACTGAGCCATTAAAAATAATTGAAGCAAATAATTTAATTGTATTATCTAACGAACAACAACCTATCGTTGGTCCATTATCGTTTAGCTTGCAAGCACCATTTAAATTAGCGCTAATAGGAACTAGTGGCGAGGGTAAAACTTCGTTAATGCAAGTACTACTCGGCTTTTTACCTTATCAAGGCTCACTAAAGATTAATGGTATTGAATTTAATCAATTAGATATTAATGATTGGCAACTGCAAGTAAGCTGGATTGGTCAAAATCCTTACTTGATTAATGGTACTATCCATGAAAATATTTTATTGGGTAAACAAAATGCAACCAACCATGAACTGGATAACGTGATAGCCAAAACCCAATTGACCGAAGTTATTGCTAAATTACCACAAGGAATTAAAACCCAAGTTGGCGAAGATGCGGTACGTTTATCAGTTGGGCAAGCACAGCGGATCGCCTTAGCCAGAGCAATGCTAAAACCCTGTCAATTATTGATTCTCGATGAACCAACTGCTAGTTTAGATAAACAAACCATCCAAAATTTGGATCAGCAGCACATTGCCCCGAATAGCATTACAATTACTCATCAAACAGATGACATGGAAGATTTTAAACAAATCTGGCAATTGGCTAATGGTAAGCTACACTGTGATATCAAGGGGGATTTATGCTAGCTATATTACGCCCTTATATCGCACTATATAAACACTATTTTGGGCAAATTTTATTGGGATTATTTTTGTCAATTCTTACCCTATTTGCCAGCGTATTTTTGCTGTCATTATCAGGGTGGTTTTTGGCTTCTACCGCTTTTGTTGGCGTTGCAGGTTTGTATACTTTCAATTATATGTTGCCTGCTGCTGGTGTTCGTGCTGCGGCAATTATTCGAACCGCCGCTCGCTATATGGAGCGTTTAGTTGATCATAATACTACATTTAAAATCTTAGCTTATTTAAGAACGTTAGCTTTTCGTAAGATTTTGCCATTAAGTGCCAATCAATTAGCCCACTACCAACGGGCTGACTTGCTTAATCGCTTTATTGTCGATATTGACGCACTTGATCACTTATACCTAAAACTTTTTTCACCTATTGTAACCGCACTTGTTACCATTGTTGTTTTGTTTGTTGGGTTAGCAAATATAAACTTACCTATTGCGTTAATTATTACTATTATCCTTACAACCGCCTTACTTGTGGTTCCGGTCATTTTTTATCAAGCAGGAAAACAACTCGGCAAAACACTAGCTAAACAACAAAGTGAATATCGTTTATTATTAATTAATTATCTACAAGGACAAGCTGAACTTATCCTATTTAATGCACAACCACGCTATCGTGCTAAACTTGATGAGCTTGAATCAAACTGGCTTTGTAACCAGCAACGTCAATCAACATTAATGGCACTATCAAGCGCATTGATTGTGCTGATTGCTGGATTTTTAACGTTGCTTGTTCTATGGCTAATTACCCAATACACCCTATCGCCTTTAGTGGCACTATTTGTATTTGTTAGTCTTGCAAGTGCTGAAATACTCATGCCAATTCCTAGCGCATTTATCTTTTTAGGACAAGTACTGACTTCTGCCACACGCACAACGGCTATTTTTAATCAAACACCCGACATTCAATTTGTTTCTAAAGGTAAAGCGATAGATTTAACTACGGCAAAATTACAATTTGAACAAATTAATTTCAGCTATCCAAATCAACCTTTTGCGATATTAACTGATTTTTCCTTAATGGTTGAACAAGGTGAACATATTGGAATAATTGGTAAAACAGGTTGTGGTAAATCAACTTTATTAAGCCTAGTAAATCGGACTTGGGAGGCAAGCTCCGGCAATATTTATTTTAATGATACCCCAATAAATCAACTGGATGAAAAAACTTTGCGACAAGCCATTGCAATGGTTCCGCAAGTTATTACTATTTTTAGTGAGACTTTACGGCAAAATTTACTCATTGGTAATCCTAATGCAACTGATCAACAGCTTATTGAGGTTCTACATCAAGTTGAATTGGACAAATTACTAACTACAGAACAAGGTTTAAATATGCTAATTGGACAAGGTGGGCGTACTTTATCTGGCGGTGAAATTCGTCGTATAGGCATTGCAAGAGCATTACTGCATAATTCCCCTTTAATTTTAATGGATGAACCAACAGAAAGCCTTGATCAACAAACAGAACAACAAATTATTCAATTGATAAAACAGACATGTAAAGGCAAAACACTAATCATGGTTACACATCGTTTGACTGATAAACCGCTGTTTGATCGAATTATTTCACTTTAATAAATGGTTTAATTGTAGAATTTACCAGCATTGTTTACAGTAATTTGAAAAACTGATCCTCGCCAAAAAAGTGGACAAAAGTCGCCTCTATGATATAAACAAAAATCATAGGAGACAAATATCATGGTCAAAAAATTTAGTATCGAATTCAAACAACAATCAGTGGATTATGCGTTATCTAATGCACACCTTTCTATCAGCGAACTTGCCAACCATCTAGGTGTGGGTAAATCAACCCTAGATAAATGGATTAGGCAACTTTCCCCGAATAAAACCAGCCGTCGAGAGTTAACAGCTGAGCAACAGGGATTATGGTGTTAGAAAAAGAGATTAAAGAACTGAAAATGGCCAATGATATACTAAAAAAGGCGCATGTGCATATCATCAACAATCCAAGTCGATGAAGTACGCTTATATGAAAAATCATTTAACCTGCTATCCCGTTACTAGGATATGCCGATTACTTGGTGTCAGTTCATCAGGTTATTATGCTTGGTTAAAAAGAGCAAACAAATCCGCCAAACTCAGCGAGTATATCCAAAAACAGTATTGGCAACATAAAGCCCGTTTGGGTGCACCAAGCCTGCTTCATGATGCAAGAGAAGCGAGCTATCAAGTTTCAGAAAGGACAATTAGCCGTATTTTGCAACAATTGGGATTACGTAGTTTGAGATTGCATAGTAAAATTCAAGTATAAAACAGACACGGCTCATCACAATATTACGCCCAACACGTTAATTTGTCGGTGATTATCGATTTATATGGACGAAAAGTGATTGCTAGTCAAACCAGTCGCTATATAGACCGCCATTTAGTGTGTAATACATTAAAACAAACCTTATTTCGGCGTCACTTTCCTAAAAATGTACTCATTCATAGTGACCAAGGAAGCCAATATTGCAGTGCTGATTTCAAGCAATTATTGTTACAATATGGGCTAAGGCAAAGCATGAGTCGAAGAGGAAACTGCTTTGATAATGCGGTTGTTGAGAGTTTTTTTCATACACTCAAAACCCATATTATTCATGACTGTTACTACAAAACGCGGAAACTGGCTAATAAAGCACTATTTGAATATATTGAAATCTATTATAATCGGATACGCCGCCATTCAGCCAATGGCTGGGTATCACCTGAACAATATGAACAACAATATTACCAAAACGAAAAAATGATAGAGGCGGGCACTGTCTAATATTTTGGCGAGGATCACATACTATGATTAATAAAATATATTTTTTGAAATCTGATACAAGAAATTACTCATCATTTATTCAGGACTGGGATCCAAATAAGACAGAAGGTATTATGGGTATAGCAATGGATCAAAAATGGAAATCTTTTGAGAGATACGAACCGATAAAACTTGAATTACACAGAAGTGATACTGGTAAAAAAAATTACAAGCTAGATTTTAGTGGATCATTGAGACCCTTTTATATTTGCAGCCAGCTGACTTTAGAAAAACTAGAAGATATTCTACTGGTAAAGGGACAAATACTGTCTGTCATCACTGAAAGCAAAAGAAAACAGTTCTTTGGATACTACCCAACCAATCCTTTATCAGGATGTTTAGATAGAGAAAAATCAATATACAAGGAAGCAGATCAAGGATTACTAATTGAAAAACCTGTATTAATAGCCGAAAATATTACAGAGGAATATATTTTTTCAATTGAAGAAGATATTAGCCGAGTGTTTGTGACAGATAAATTTAAACAGCGAGTTGAAGAAGCAGGCCTACTTGCTTTCGATTTTTCAAGGGAAATAGAGCTTTCATAACTATTTAATTAAAATAAAACATATAAATAAATATTCAGTAGCAATAATATCGACTACTACTATGCCCTAGACAGGCTTATTAAAAACATCAGCTTGATCCTTGCCAAAATATTAGACAGTGCCCGCCTCTATCATTTTTTCGTTTTGGTAATATTGTTGTTCATATTGTTCAGGTGATACCCAGCCATTGGCTGAATGACGGCGTATCCGATTATAATAGATTTCAATATATTCAAATAGTGCTTTATTAGCCTGCTTCCTCGTTTTGTAGTAACAGTCATGAATAATATGGGTTTTGAGTGTATGAAAAAAACTCTCAACAACCGCATTATCAAAGCAGTTTCCTCTTCGACTCATGCTTTGCCTTAGCCCATATTGTAACAATAATTGCTTGAAATCAGCACTGCAATATTGGCTTCCTTGGTCACTATGAATGAGTACATTTTTAGGAAAGTGACGCCGAAATAAGGCTTGTTTTAATGTATTACACACTAAATGACGGTCTATGTAGCGACTGGTTTGCCTAGCAATCACTTTTCGTCCATATAAATCGATAATCACCGACAAATATAACCAACCTTCCCCCGTTTTAATATAAGTAATATCGGTTACCCATGTCGTATTCGGCTTATCAGGGTTAAATTGTCTATCTAACGTGTTGGGCACAATATTGTGATGAGCCGTGTCTGTTTTATACTTGAATTTACGTGCTGCTTTACTATGTCATCTCAAACTACGTAATCCCAATTGTTGCAAAACACGGCTAATTGTCCTTTCTGAAACTTGATAGCCCACTTCCCTTGCTTCATGAAGCAGGCTTGGTGCACCCAAACGGGCTTTATGTTGCCAATACTGTATTAAGGTTGCTTTGGAATAAAATAAGCAAAAGCATGATTAGTTAAATAATGCCCATTTTCACCATTAAATTTTTTTGCTGCATCAGACCAGGCAAAAAAACGAGTCTCAGGTTTTTCCTGTACTTTACCCGTTTCTCTATCAATAAAATACAGCTTTTTTGTCCCTTTTTTAAATAACTTCCAAACCGTTTTGACAAATTTATCAGTTTCCGGATCTTCGATTGTGTAACTATCCCCTAAAATAGTACAGCAAAAAAGTAGAAAATTATCTATGATAAAAGTAAAAGGGGATTTAATTATGAAAAAAATGACTGAACATCAAATCGTCGCTATTTTAAAAGAAGCTGAAGCAGGTATTCCTGTCAAGGAACTCTGCCGTA